>CAZIZJ010000059.1:0-1477 GCA_964543675.1 uncultured Acholeplasma sp.
TGCCTGGTGTGGAATAATGACATCAATATCTGATATTTCTAGTTTAGCACGTTTCAATACCTCACGAATAGCTTTTGGCATCACGTCAACTGCAAATTTATAAACTTCTCTGCCATCCATTTTAACCAATGGCTCAATCCAAAGGATTTTGGTGTCATCACCTTTTGAGCCATTATAGAAGAATGCTGCATCTTTTTCATCGGTGCTTGGTTCGATAATAACTGCTCCAGCACCATCACCGAATAAGATGCATGATGAACGATCTGTATAGTCCAAGACTGATGTCATTTGTTCAGAACCGATAACCAGTGCTGATTTATAGACACCAGATCCAATCAGTCCGGTTGCAACCTCTAATGCATAAACAAAGCCACTGCATGCAGCATTAACGTCAAACGCCATCACTTCTTGGTTGTTCAACCCAAGCTTTGCTTGAACAAGATTGGCAACAGATGGTGTTTTTACTGGTGAAGTGATGGTTGCTACAATAATCAAGTCAATCTTTTTAACATCATAGTTGACGCGTTTAATCGCAGCCTCTGCTGATTTAATCGCTAAATCAATGGTTGTTTCATCTTCTGCGATATGACGTCTTTTAATACCAGTTCTAGTGGTAATCCATTCATCATTGGTATCTAAGAATTTTGCAAAATCATCATTCGTCATAATTTTGGGCGGTGCGTAACTGCCTGTTGATACAATTTTAATTTGTGCTGGTTTCATTTTCAATCACACTTTCTTCAAATTCACCCATTTTTCTAAACTTTTGATATCGTTTTTGAACTAAGGTGTTCAGAGGAACTTTCTTTAATTTTGTTATATGTTTAATCAAGCTTTTCTTTAAGTTATTCAGTCCAGTTTCCGGTTCAACACTCAAACCTTTTCCTTCAAGAATAATTTCATCGATGATTTGATACTGCTTTAAATCGGTTGCTGTTAATTTCATGAATACTGCCCTTCTTTGGCTTTGGTACTATCTTTGAACAAGATAGAAGCAAACCCCTCTGGCGACAATATTGAGTAAATTGCGTTTTCAAACATCAAGATTTCGTCACCTACGCCAATCGCTAACGCGCCACCAGAACCACCTTCGCCTAAAACCACAACAACGATTGGTGTTTTAAGTTCCATTAATTCTTTTAGATTAAGTGCAATCGCCTGTGCTTGACCACGCTCTTCAGCACCAAGTCCAGGATAAGCACCTGGCGTATCAATAATGGTAATGATTGGACGATTAAATTTTTCTGCCTGTTTCATCAAACGCAATGCTTTTCTATACCCTTCAGGATGTGGCATCCCGAAGTTTCTTTTAATTTTATCTTCAGTATTGGTTCCTTTTTCCTCAGCAATGATGGTTACTGGCATGCCACCTAGGCTGGCAATACCACCAATGATTGCTGCATCATCGCCAAATAATCGATCCCCGTGAAGTTCAATAAAATCTGGAAACAATTTTCCGATGACTGAAACGGCAGTC
>CAZIZJ010000059.1:1487-7668 GCA_964543675.1 uncultured Acholeplasma sp.
ATCAGTGCTTCTGGCAAGCTTTACACGTTGCCAAACGATTTTCATATCATTATCACTCATGATTTCACCTGATTTCCGTGTAGTTTCAATAGATTGGATAGTGTTTCTTTCATATGTTTTCTTAAGATGACCATGTCAACTTGACCTTTTGACAGTTGAAATGCATCGGTTTGAAAACCGGCCGGCAAGTCTTGACCAATTGTTTGTTTAATGACTCTAGCACCTGCAAAACCAATGAGTGACGATCTTTCTGCAATGTTAATGTCACCTAGACTGGCAAAACTCGCTGCAACTCCACCAGTTGTCGGATTGGTTAAAATAGAAATGTATAATAAACCTTTTTTATCCATTAAATTGAGCGCACCAGAGGTTTTAGCCATCTGCATCAAAGATAAAATACCCTCCTGCATTCTAGCACCACCTGAGGCACTAAAAATAATGAGTGGTAAATTGTTTTTCGCAGCGTATTCGATGAGTCTTGTAATTTTTTCACCGACTGCTGAACCCATTGAACCCATCATAAAGAAGGAATCTAATACCCCAAAAGCAACCGGCATTCCAGTAATCAAACCTGTCCCTGAGATAAATGCCTCATTCATTTTTGACATTCTTCTGCCTTTTTCAAGTTTATCTTCATAATCCGGCATGCCTAGTGGGTTTTTTGATCGCACGAAACTATCAATTTCTTTAAATGAGTTTTCATCTAAAGTAAAAAGGATGCGTTTTTTCGCATTGATTCTAAAATGATATCCACAAAACGGACATACGTCCAAATTCTTTTCTAAGTCTTTATTATAAATTGCTGAGTTACATTGCTCACACTGAGTAAATACACCATCCGGAATATCCACAGGCTTTGCCTGTATCGGACGTTTTTTAATCGCTTCTTGAAATTTAGCCAGTCTAATCTTTCTTTCATCCAATAAATTCTTCATTGTATTCACCTTGAATTAAACCGTTGAACTTAGCAACAAATCCAGTATCGTATGTGCCTTTGATAAACTCTGGCGCATGCATGACCGCATATTGATATTCAATGTTGGTCGTTAGTCCTTCAATCACAAGCTGCTCTAATGCAACACGCATTTTTCTTATTGCTTCTTTTCTTGTTTTTGCAAAAACAATCAATTTGCCTAACATTGAATCATAAAATGGTGGTACGTCATAGTCTGGGTAGATATGCGAGTCAAAACGTACATTAAAACCACCAGGAAACAAGATCTTTCCGATTCTACCTGGTGTTGGCATAAAGTTATTTAATGGGTTTTCAGCATTGATACGGCATTCGATTGAATGTCCTAAGATTTTTAAGTCTCTTTGTTTGAAGGACAATTCTTTACCATATGCAACTCTGATCTGCTCTTGAATCAGATCAACACCAGTAATCATTTCAGTCACTGGATGCTCAACCTGAATTCTTGTATTCATTTCGATAAAGTAGAAGTTCTTACGCTTATCAACTAAAAACTCAATCGTACCTGCACCTTCATAGCCAACAGCTTTTGCAAGCTTTACAGCAGCCGTTCCCATTTTTCTTCTCAAATCTTCATTCAAGATTGCTGATGGTGCTTCTTCGATTAATTTTTGATTGCGTCTTTGCATTGAGCAGTCACGTTCAAAAAGATGAACGACATTCCCCTTGGAATCACCCATGATTTGAATTTCGATGTGTCTTGGATTTTCAACAAACTTTTCTATATAAACCGATTTATCACCAAAAGAAGTTTCTGCCTCTAACGATGTTAGTTCAAATGACTTTAAGAACTCAGCATCGTTGTTTGCAACAGCGATCCCACGACCACCGCCGCCAGCAGTTGCTTTAATCATCACTGGGTAACCAATCGTTTTAGCAACCTTCAAACCTTCTTCTTTGGTTTCAATAATACCCTCGGATCCTTCTACTACAGGCACTGCATTGAGTTTAGCAATCGCTTTGGCAGTTGCTTTATCGCCGAGTTTACTAACAACGTTAGATGAAGGACCGATGAATTTAATGCCGGTCGCTTCAACCATTTCAATGAATTTAGCATTTTCGGCCAAAAAACCATAGCCAGGATGAATTGCGTTACATCCGGTTGCTATAGCTGCTGATAATACTGCTTGCATATTTAAATAGCTATCTTTTGATTTTGCTGTGCCGATGCATACTGCTTCGTCTGCCAATTTTGTATGCAGACTTGTACTATCTGCTGTTGAGTAAACTGCAACAACTGGAATGCCCAGTTCTTTACATGCCCGAATGACACGTACTGCAATCTCTCCTCTGTTTGCAACCAAAATTTTATTTTGTGACATTATTGCACCACGGTAAATAAAGTATCGTCAAACCCAACGACTGCACCATTCTTAAACAAGACTTGTTCGATGGTTCCGTCAAATGGTGAGGCAATTTCATTCATGATCTTCATTGCTTCCACAATGCAGACCACCTGACCTTTTTTCACTTTATCGCCAACTTTTACGAATGCTTTGCCATTTGGTGTTGCACTTTCATAGAAAGTCCCGACAAGCGGTGACTTTATCGGTGTGGTAGGAACTTGAGTTTCAATTGTGGCTGCTGGTACTGTATTTAATGCATCGGTAGATGTTATTTCATCAGTTTGAATCACTGCTTTAGATTCAAACATTTGATCTTTATTTTTGGATAGTTTTAGTTTAACATTGTCTGCTTCTAGTTCAAGCACAGTTAAGGAGGACGCTTCAAAATCCTTAATAATACTTTTTATCTCATTTAATTTCATATTGATCTCTCTGTTTTATAGTTTTAGAAAGTTTATTTCTACATGATAAGAAACAAACCATGCCTTATTATATCATCCCTCGCTATATATGTCGCCATTGAGAAATGAATTTCATAAAGTATTTATGATGATTGTTGGATATTGACCCTCTTGAGGCTTCACTTCTTTGAAGTTCAAATATATTAACATTCTATCATTTTTAAATTATTTGTCAATTGTTTTGATGTTCAAATCATTTGCAAACGTTTTCATGAAAACAGTCAAAAAAATAGATGTTCCTGTAAGGAACTATCTATTTGTTTTTTAATTATATAGTTTCATATTAGCTGACATACGGTCGGTCAGAATCATCCTTTTCGATCACTGGACGGTCAGTTGCTGGCAGCTCTTTTTCAACCTTAGTATCTTTAGTTTTTTGCTTTTCCTGGTTGATTGATAAACTGTATTCACGATATTTCCCATACCCTTTGGCACCATCATAGATCAAGTATCCACCACCAATCAGTGAAATGATGAGTAACAACCATGCAACCCATTCTTCATTGAAGTTTTCCAGTGCAATAATCATTGAGCCTAGCATCAATAAGCCAATGTGTGCCCAAAACTTTGTCTGCTCAGTCTTTTCACCCAAGAAAGTAGTTGAATAAAGAAACACGATCGCTCTAACAAGCAGTACAAAGACCAATGTATACTTATAAACCAAACTCCATATCTGTTCCGGATTCCAGTCGGTTTGCAGTGCTTGCGCACCAACATAAATCATTACTGCACCTAAAATGGCATCCAGTAATATTTCGATGATATTCATCGTTCTTAAAACTTCTTTGTTGAGTGACTTGAAAAGTGGAACAACTCTAAATATTGAGAATATAACGATAATAATACCTGTAACTAAAAAGACCAACTCTCTTGTAAAAAACATGGTAAGACCGACACCAATCAAAATTGCTGCAAGTATCCATTTTAACAACCAGCCATACGAAGGCTTGTTCATACTTATACACCTACCTTTTGTTTTTATTATACATCAAAACAAATTTGGATGTAAAAAAGAAAACCCCATTTCTGGGATTAACTTTACTTCATTTGATTCAGTTAAAGTCTAAAATGTTCCTTAATCATTGCTGCAACATCTTGCGGATCTAAATTTTCGTTATTGATTCTTAAGTAATTTTCATATTGAATCTCGCCTGCCAAACTGTTTAGGCGATACTGCCTATCATGACCGATCAATCGTTGATTAGAAACCTCAATATCTCTTTTAGATGCTTTATGCTGTAATCTGTTCGGTGTTTTATTTCTTGATAATCTAATTGATTGATCTGCTTCTAATTCAATAAAATAAACCTCTGCTTGATTTGATTTAAACAACTGGTAGTATTTTTCGACTAAGTCCCAATCTTCCTTGATATCAAATGCCCATACAAAAGTAAAAATAATGCCTTCATTATCGGTTTTGACAAACTCAGACAATATTAAGTCTCTCATCTTTTGAATAACATTGCCATCGTATTTACCAAACAGTTCAATGACCGGTTCAATAGTTGCATGATTATGAAACAGTTTTAAATTGGTTATCTTTGCCAATTCCTGTCCAACCGTCATTTTACCGACCGCACCTGGACCAACGATATTTACTAATTTCATTTTGTCTTCCTTGTTTTATGATTTTGGAGCGCGTCTTTTACCGAAAGTACCAAAAGTAATGATTAACATAATAATGAAGATGAATACCATCAATGGAATAAAGACAAAGCCCAAGTCAACATGCTGATCAATCATGTAACTGGTATATAAGTTACCGATGATTGCTGCTAAACCATAACTTAGATACATCATACCATAGTTTTTAGCGAAATTGTTGACGCCAAATAAATCCTTGGTGATCGCTGGCATCAACGATAACCAGCCGCCAACGGTTGCCCAGCTAATTGTCATTGAGATGACAAACATGAATTCTTCTCGAATGCCGATAAACAAGTAATAACCGCAGACAAGCAACGTCATGACGCAAAGGATAATCACCGATGTTTTCAGTTTATATCGGTCATAGATGTAGCCAAACAGCGGTCTTGCCAGCCCATTGCTCAATGAAAACAAAATAATCCAAAGACTTGCCGTCTGCGTGGTCAATGCAAAATCGTGAATGGCAATAAAGCTGGTTAATCCAATCATTGATAGACCAAACATAATACCAACAATAAAGATGACAAAAAACAGCCAGAATACCTTTCCGGTAATAAGTGGATACTTTTCGTTTCTAACAATGTATAAGTTTTTAACATTGGTTTTATAAAGCAGGACAAATGACAACAAAAGTAAAATGATGCCAGAACTAATACCAAAATACATGAGCGTATCGTGCAGTCCGATATTATCTAGTGATATTTGCAAGAGTGGTGCAGTAATCACTGGCGATAGTCCAAAGCCACCAATCGTTAAGCCAACTGCCAGTCCTTGTCTTTCTTTAAAAAGACTTTGAACAACACGTACTGGAATACCATATAAAATACCAACACCTGCACCTATCAAAACACCATAGCTCAATGCAAACATTATATAGTCATGTGAAATCGAGGCAAACAAAAATCCAGCTGTAACTAAGGCAATCCCTGAAAACAACCAAATGATAAAAGACTTTGGTTTAATCCATCTGCCACTTAACATGACTAAAACGGCAAACACAGCCAATGACGTCAAATAAGGAATTGAACTTTGAACTTGATTTAAGGAAAGTTGGTTTTCCAAATAAACTCTAAGGACACTATATGCGTAAACAGTGCCTAAGACAAGTTCAATGAGTAAACCACTCAATAAAATGATTAATTTATGTTTTAACGATAATTTTTGCATATACTTTTATTGTTTTTTCCATTCAATGCTTGAGATAAACTGAGGTACTCTTATAAAGATACCTATTTTTGAATAGAATATCAACTGATATGTTCTTTATTTATGCATTTTAGTTTCAATCAGCTTAACTTTATCGGTTCTTTCCATCAATCGGTAGAAAGTCAGCCAATCAGTCAAAGCTGCAATGCTAATTTTGGTACCATTAAGTAAAACTGTTTCAATTTCTGTTGTATCATCTAGTGGAAAATAGTATGCCTTACTCTGGTAGATAATCGAAAAACCAGCCATCAGATCAACATCAATACTGTCAATCAAAAATGAGAAAAAGTATTTGGTGCCAAATTTTTCGTGATGTCTTTCAGGTTTCAATGTACCAAGTTCTGATAATATTTTCTTTACCATCAACACATCTCTTTCGCTCACCATCAAATCAATGTCATTAAAGTCATCAACATAATTCTTAAGATAAAGCATCACCGAACCGCCAACATTCCAGAGTACGTTGGCATCATTTAATAACTGTGAAATCTTAGTTAGTACCTTTAGTTTGCGTGTCATTGCACTTGCTCATTTCTATGATTGATTCT
>CAZIZJ010000060.1:0-7459 GCA_964543675.1 uncultured Acholeplasma sp.
GGCGGACAACGACAAAGAGTCGCTGTCGGTCGTGCAATTGTACGTGACCCTAAGGTATTTTTGCTGGATGAACCACTTTCTAACCTTGATGCCAAACTTCGTGGTACCATGAGAAAAGAGTTGAAGATCTTGCATCAACGTCTGCAGGCAACCATGATTTATGTGACCCATGACCAAATTGAGGCATTAACGCTGGCTGACCGAATTGTTGTCATGAATCAAGGCTATGTTCAGCAAATTGCAACCCCTACTGAAATCTACATGAATCCAGCTAATTTGTTTGTAGCAAAATTCATTGGTACGCCACCAATGAACATCTTTGAAACCCACTTGAATAAAGATGGTTCATTAGCACTTGGCAAAGACCAATTCAAGATTGCAGATACATCAGTTTATAGTGCACTTAAATCCTATGTTGGCAAAGAAATAGTTTTTGGTGTCAGACCAGAAAACGTGAAACTAGAAAAAGCGAAAGACTTGAATGCACCTTTGACATCAGTTGTTGACAACTACGAGTTATTGGGACATTCTGCACTTGTTCATTTCAAAATTGGTGACCAAAGCGTTATCGCTAAAATTGATGAACGTGTTGAACTTGCCAAAGGCGATTATATTACATATAGCTTCGATGCCAATCACGCATATTTCTTCAACAAAGAAACAGAGAACCGCATTTATGCGTTAGAGACTGGAGAGAAAAAATAATGCAACAGACAACCCCTGTCGTCAAACGATCCAAATTAAAACGCTGGTATAACTTTAACAAGCAAAAACTGCCGATGTATTTATCAGCAATTGCTGTCATCTTTTTCACTGGCTTTTTAGACTTCACTTTAAAAGATAGAAACAACGTTGTCTTATTATCGCTAGAAAGTCATTTTAAAACCAATAACGGGATGGCTGCAGCCAATGGTGGAATCGCCATGTTCATGATCTTCATCTTGAATCTGCTGGCAATCATTCAAATGTTTAATACCGTGACTTTTTCAGTCAAGCGTTCACCATTTATCGTCTATTTGGTTAATGGCATTACCGTTCTTCAAGTTGCAGCATATGTAACCTATATGTTAAAGCTTTTTCAAGAGTACACTGAACGACCGACATTTAATATATTTGGAAGACCAGAAGCCATTTTTTCAATGGCAGTATTTACCTTAGGAATCATATTCCAATTAGGTTCTACTGTATTGACATGGTTTTATGTGGATTGGAAATATGTCAAAATCGAAGATTAAAAAAGAAGAGGAAAAACGCGTAGGACAACCTTACGCCATTGATAAGTTCGCCACTATCAAACCGATTACCAAGATTTTGTTTCTAAAGTTTTGGGTTGCAGGACTATCATATTTTCTGGCATTTATGACGATGGAGTTAGCCAATAGAATTGATATTCTTGACCAGTTGGTCGCGATGCTGCTCATTTTGATTTTAATGACAGAATACATTACCAATAAAATCATTACCTTTATGCACAGAGCAGACCAACCAACTATCCAGTATTTACCGTATAGCAGTACGGTCAATCGAAAATCCATGACCAGTCTGATGTATACGATTTTATACTGCTTAGTTTTGATTACAGCCATTTATTTTATTCATCAAGGCGTCTTATACATCCTAGATTTATTGGGTTGGTGGAGTTTGACCTTTATTCTGCAAGGCGTACAGCATGGTATGGATCCAATTACCATGGGACTTTACTTTATTGCACTAGATTATATTTGGATTACTGTTAAAGAATATATTGTCAAAAAAAGACAAAAGAAAGCGACGGACAAATGAAACTCGTATTTATATCTGCTGTCTCAGCAACATTTGAGCTACAAAACAATTTTGTTTATTTTAATGACACATCGTTTGATGTCTATTTGAATGACATCAAAGTCTTAACCGATGTTAAAACCAATGTTTTTTCACTATTTGATTTAAAACCAAATACGTCATACCGTGTCAAAGTGTTAGACCGCGTACTTAGTTTTAAAACAAGCGAAGCATCTAAAAAGATCAATGTCCTTGATTTTAAGGCAGTAGGCGATGGCGTCTTTGACAATACGAAAATATTTCAGGACATTTTAGATAATGCCCCTAAAAATAGTTTGATTACCATTCCAAAAGGCACATATTTTACCGGACCGCTTTTTTTAAGAAGTCATTTAACAATTGAACTTAAAAAAGATGCAGTCTTATTAGGTGAAACCGACAGGGCTAAATACCCAATTCTAAAGGCACAAGTCATTAGACCGGATGGCTCAATTTTTGAACAGTCATCCTGGGAAGGCGTACCAGCTGATACCTTTGCATCACTGATTACCGGCATTGAAGTAACGGATGTTAAAATCGTTGGTGAAGGAATCATTGATGAAAATGCCCAGAATTCAGACTGGTGGGTCAACCATAAGGTCATGCGCGGTGGTGCATGGCGTCCAAAAGGAGTCTTTTTAACCCATTGTAAACATATTGGTTTACAAGGAATTACCGTTAAAAATACACCGTCTTGGAATTTGCATCCTTATTTTAGCGATTACCTTGATTTCATGGACATTAAATTGGTTTCGCCACATGACTCGCCAAATACCGATGGATGTGATCCTGAAAGCTGCAGTCATGTCAATTTGATTGGCGTCAACTTCTCGGTCGGCGATGATTGCATCGCGATTAAATCCGGGAAATTTGACATGGGCATGAAATACCGTAGACCGACCGAAAAAATGGTGATTAGAAATTGCTATATGGCATTTGGTCATGGGGCAGTCGTTCTTGGTTCAGAGTCATCAGGCGGCATTAAGGATTTAACCGTCGAAAAATGTTATTTCTATCAAACAGACAGAGGACTGCGCATTAAAACAAGACGTGGTCGCGGCGAATCAATGGTGATTGACGGGATTGTCTTTGAAAACATCATTATGGATGATGTCAGAGTTCCCTTGGTAGCCAGCATGTATTATTACTGTGATGATGATGGAAAAACACCTTATGTCTGGAGTAAAGAAGCACTGCCTTTAGATGAGCGTACACCATACCTTGGCAGTTTTACCTTCAGAAACATTAAGGCAACCAATGCTCATGCAGCAGCTGGATTCTTTTATGGATTAAAAGAACAGCCGATTGCATCAATTGCTTTAGAAAACGTGGATATCTTATTTAAAGAGGATGCAGAACCATTTATTCCATCAATGATGAGTTTCTTAGAACCGCAGCTTAAACAAGGATTGCAGTTTAGAAATGTCAACAAAGTAAATCTTACCAATGTGCATTTGCATGGTGTCGAAAGTGAACCGGTCATCATGGAAAATGTCGTAGAATTTACCAAAAAATAATTAAAGACAATTTGCCAGACTCAATTGACGAGATGTGGCTAATTGCATATATAATATAATAAACGGCGTACAAAAAAGGAGATAATCGTATATGGTTAAACAAGATGTTTTACATAAAATTCGCGAAGTTGGCGTGGTGGCAGTCATCAGAGCTGAATCTGCTGACCAAGCAGTCAAGATTTCTAGAGCCTGTGTTGAAGGTGGCATTCCAGCAATTGAGTTGACCTTTACCGTGCCAGGTGCTGAATCGGTTTTAAAGGAACTGGCTAAAACCTTTAAAAAAGAAGAGCTTATTTTAGGTGCTGGCACTGTTTTGGATAGCCAAACAGCAAGAATCGCTATTTTGGCTGGAGCAACCTACATTGTATCGCCGGGCTTTGATTTAGAGACTGCACAAATGTGCAATTTATATCAAGTGCCTTATATGCCAGGCTGCTTAACGATTACTGAAATGCTCAATGCACTAAAAAGTGGTGTCGATATTGTTAAATTATTCCCTGGTTCAGCCTTTGGACCATCTTATGTCAAAGCGGTCAGAGGACCGTTACCTGACATCAACATCATGCCGACCGGCGGTGTTTCATTAGACAATGTTGATGAATGGATTAAAAACGGTGTGGTTGCAGTTGGCGTTGGTGGCGAATTGACAGCACCTGCTAAAAAAGGCGATTATGAAGGCGTTAGAAAAAATGCCGTCCTTTTTGTTGAAGCAGTTAAGCGTGCAAGATCTAAATAATGGACAAAATCATTTCCTTTGGTGAGATTATGCTAAGACTCACGCCACCAAATTATCAGATTATTGAAGATGCCAATCATTATCAGGCAACTTTTGGTGGCACTGAGGCAAATGTAGCAATCTCTTTGGCACAGTTTGGTCATCATTCGTACTTTGTTTCAAAACTGCCTGATAATCAGTTGGGTGAAGCGGCAATCAAGTACTTAAAGGCCAATCATGTTGAAACCGAGTATATTTGTAAAAAAGGCTCCAACATTGGCATTTACTTTTTAGAAACCGGATTTGGTATCAGACCGTCTAAGGTGCTTTATAACCGCAAGAGCGCAGAGATTACGACAATAACGTTAGATGATATTGATATTGATATGGTTTTAAAAGATGCCAAATGGTTCCATTTTTCAGGAATTACCTTATCCCTTCATGAAAATGTCAGAAACTTTGTTTACCGGTTATTGGAAATTGCCAAAGAAAACAATATCTTCGTATCATTTGACTGCAACTACAGAAAGTCGCTTTGGACAATTGATGAAGCCAAAGCGGCATATTTGAAAGTTGCTCCATTCATTGATTTGTTTTTTGCAAACCCATTTGATGCAAGAAATTTCTTTGACGTTGAACCGGATGAATCGTTAAACGGAAGTCTTTATGATTACGATCAGTTAAAGAAGCTGATTAAAAAAACGAATGCCAGCTATGTCTTTGGTTATGAAAGAACCATTTATTCATCCACTGAAAATGCATTGAAGGCTTATGTGGTCAGAAAAGATAAAGTGATTGAAACAATGCCAATCAGATTCAATATTTTTGATCGGATTGGCGGCGGTGATGCGTTTGCAGCCGGTGTGATTCATGGTTTGTTGAAACATGATAAGAAAGACCTGAATTTCGCCTTAGAGTTTGGTTTAGCAGCATCGGTTTTAAAGCATACGCTTTGGGGTGATGCCTTTAAACTGGATGAAAATGATGTCTTAAGTTTTATGAAACAAAGAACTAAAGAGGTGTCTAGATGATAGTTGATCATATGAGCAATTTAAAACTGTATCAGGATTTTAATCCGCACATTAAAATGGTGATGCGTTTTATTGAAACCAATGACTTGTTTAAACTGCCACTAGGAAAAACGGTAATTGATGAAAGTAACGTTTATGTCATTCGTGAATCATATGAGCCAAGAGCACTTGACTTATGTTATTTTGAAGGACATGAAAAATATGCAGACATTCAATTGGTTTTAAGTGGTAAGGAAGCACTGGGTTACCGGTTTAAAAACAATGATGATGATATTGTGGTGACTGATCCATATGACGATCAAAAGGATGTTGCCAAATATCAAATTACGGATTTTACAAAAGTAGTTTTGGAAGATGGGATGTTCGCTTTAGTCAATCCAGATGACCTACATATGCCAAAACTAAAATTAGACGATTCAAGACAGGTTGAAAAAATAGTATTTAAGATTAAAGTTAAAGGAGAAAACTTATGGCAAAAATTGTAACCTTAGGGGAAATCATGTTAAGACTTTCAACACCAGGGGTATCTAGATTTGTACAGTCAGATGCATTTGATGTGGTTTACGGTGGTGGTGAGGCAAATGTAGCCGTTTCTGTTGCAAACTATGGACATCGTGCTTACTTTGTAACAAAGTTACCAAAACATGAAATTGGTCAAGCTGCCGTTAATGCACTTAGACATTACGGTGTTGATACATCCTATATTAAAAGAGGCGGTGATAGAGTCGGTATTTACTTTTTAGAAACCGGTGCTTCGATGCGTCCTTCGAAAGTAATATATGATAGAGCAGATTCAGCAATCGCTAAAGCAGAAGCCAAAGAATTTGATTGGGATGAAATCTTTAAAGGTGCTGACTGGTTCCATTTTTCAGGCATTACGCCTGCATTATCAGACAGTGCTGCAGAACTGACTAAAATAGCCCTTCAAAAAGCTAAGGAACATCATGTTACTGTTTCTGTTGACCTAAATTACCGCAAAAAATTATGGACACCGGAAAAAGCTCAATCCATTATGCGTCCTTTGATGCAGTATGTTGATGTATGTATCGGTAATGAAGAAGACGCTGAATTAGTGCTTGGTTTCAAACCGAAAGGGGTTGATGTGCATTCAGGTAAATTGGATGTCAAGGCATATCATCAAATCTTTGAAGAAATGAAAGAAGCCTTTGGATTTAAGCTGGTTGCGACGTCCCTCCGCGAGTCATATTCTGCCAACCATAATGGCTGGCGTATTCTCCTTTATAACGGTAAAGAGTTTTTTGAGTCCAAACGTTATGAAATTAACCCGATTGTTGATAGAGTCGGTGGCGGTGATTCATTTTCAGGTGGACTGATCCACGGACTATTAACCAAATCACATAAAGATGCTGTTGAGTTTGCTGCTGCTGCAAGCGCACTTAAACATACGATTACAGGTGATTTTAACTTGGTTAGTGAAGAAGAAGTCAACGTTCTTGCCGGTGGCGATGCATCGGGTCGTGTTCAACGATGAAAGACAATCGTTCAGTTAACCGAATTTTATCAATTCTGGAATTAGTTGCAGCACATCCAGAAGGGTTAACATTGGGACAAATTTATAGGGAACTAGAAATGCCAAAGGCAACCGCTTATGATTTCTTGCAGACGCTTTATAAGGCAGATGCCATTTATTATAAGGACCCAAGACTAAAGAACTATGTCATTGGTTCTAAGATGTTTGCGATCGGTTCTGTCTATACCAAGAACTCGAGCTTAATTGAAGCATCAGAGTTGCTCTTAAGAAACTTTGCCAATGAATATGGTAAAACCATTTTGATTACTAAGCAGACAGACGATCACTATGTCCATATTTATAAGTATCAGCCACCAAATTCACTCATTTTCATTAATGAGGAAATCGGCTATATTTCCTATGACTTTGAAATATCACCAATTGGTAGGGCATTAAATATATTTACGCAAAAAAGAGCGAAGTTAACACCAGATCTGCAAAAGGATTTTGATAGAGGCTATACCTTATCCAATGAACAACAAGGACATATCTCTCAGATTTCTGTCCCGGTGAAAAACTTTGAAAACAGAGTGGTTGGTATTTTATCGGTTTGTGATCTGTGGCAAGACAAGCCTGAGAAAACCGAAGTTATTATTGAACTGCTTTCAATTGCCAGATCAGTTTCTAAACGTTTAGGCTATTTGGGTGAATGACATGAAAATCGGTGTACGTGCCCATGATGTTGGGAAGTTAGCAGTAACTGACCTTGCAAATGCAGTTAAGGCATTTGGTTTTGATGGTGTACAACTGGTATTTTCAAAAGCGCTTGGTCAAACGATTGATGAGGTTGATTTAAAAGCCGTTAAAGATAGCTTTGGCGATGCCATCATGATGCTGGGTGCTTACTTTAATATGACCCACCTAG
>CAZIZJ010000061.1:0-7293 GCA_964543675.1 uncultured Acholeplasma sp.
CAATGCAATATTATCAAGTACTGACTTATTGTATAAAAGCGAGAAATTTTGATATATGTAGGATGTTTGTTCAATCAGTGCTTTGATTTCTTTGGCATTCAATTTGGCAACATCATGACCAAAAAAATGAAAGTCACCACTGTCTGGTTTTAATTGTAAAGAAAGTATTTTAAGGAGTGTTGACTTACCAACGCCACTTTTACCGATGACACCAAAGATTTCTTCATTCTTAATTTCAAAAGAAACATCATTCAATGCACTAACAGTGTTACCTTTTGTATGGAATTGTTTGTTGATCGATTTAAGCTTAATCATTCAAGTGAAGTCCTTAAAATTTAATTCCTTATCATTATACTTATATTTAAGTATGAATAATAAATTATTGCTGTAAGTACGAAAAAATCGTATTGTATAGTATAATAAATCAAAGATATAAATAATAATTACAGGGAAAATACGAAAAATATGATTGAAAGTATAACAATTAATAACTACAAGTCAATCAAAACCCCATTGACAATTAGTTTTGAGAATGCCAAAGTCTTTAATTTGCTCTTTGGTGATAACAATTCAGGAAAGTCAATCATCATTGAAGCGCTGGATTTAATTTCTAGAGTTTTCAGAGGTGGTCTTCGAAGTATTGATTCAATCGATAGTGATGTTAATACAACGTTTGACTTTACATTTAAAATTAATCAAAAAAAATTCAACTATTATGTTGAACTTGATTTGAATAAAAGTGAAGTTGTTGCTGAAGTTTTTAGTGGGTATCGTCAAAATGATTCCTTTTACTACTTTAAAAGAGGTTTTAACGTCATTGAAAATGCTCCAGAACTATCAAAGCTATTTACTAAATTTGATTATGAACGATTAAAGACATATATGTACGACTTAAGATTTGACCGTAAACACTTAATTCTGTCAAATTTACATACTAAAAACTTTTCGGATTCACAGAAATCATATTTTTTAGATCAAGCAGCACTAAATATCTACCAGATGCAAATCTATCGTCAAGACGAAGATATCGTCTATTTTTCTGATATTGATAATAAACACTACACGAAAGTATTGGAACTCTTAAAAAAACTAAAGACCAATGTTCATTCATTAACGTATCAAACGATTGAACTTGATCAGTTAAGAGCCAATCTAAATCGTCATCGTTATGACCATTTAATGGATACATTCAGAAATAAACTGACTGAATCAGATGAAAATGTGTTTTTTGTTATTGCATATGACCAGTTTTATCGTTTAGCGGGCAGAAACTTAAATGAGTTGAAGATTCAAACAATCGACGTGCGATTTGGAAATGATTTAACCTTATCACTTAATAATGTCTCAAAAGGATTAAGACAACTGATTATGATGATGATTTTAACACTTAGAATTAAAAAAGACATTTTATATGTTGTTGATGATTTAACCAATCATATTGATTCGAAGCTTGCTAAAGCATTCTTAAGTGCGTTATGGGATATTTTTAATGCGTCAAATTCAAAACTGATATGCTCTACTCATGATATGTTACTTTTTGATAGTGCTTTATTCAGTTTAAAAGAAATTGCCTACATAAAAAATGAATCTGGAACGAAACTGATATATTTAGATACATTAAAGATTAGAAAAGATAAGAAGTTGTTGAATCTATATTTAGATGGTTATTTTGATTAATAAAAACGCCAATCACTTAAACCGTAATTGGCGTTTTACTTTACTATTTCAATGCATCTTCGATAGCTGCTAATTCATCTGCAGTAAAATCAAGTCTTTCTAATGTCTTTAGATTTTCCTGTAATTGAGCAGGTTTAGAGGTAGAAATCAATGACGAAGTCATTTTTGGATCTCTAAGGGTCCAAGCAAGTGCTAGCTGCGCAATCGATTGACCACGATTTTTAGCGATTACGTCTAACTTCTTCAGTGTATTTCTAACTTCTTCAGTAATATTTTTTTCAGAAAACCACCATGACTGTGGGTTTTTAGCTCTGGAGTCTTCAGGGATCTCATTAATATACTTATTCGTTAATAAGCCTTGTTGGAGTGCGGAATAACAAATCGTGCCACCACCCAAACTATATTGTGTTTCTAAAAGATTGTCTTTTTCTAACCAGCGATTCAGCATTGAATAACTTGGTTGCGTAATGACGTAAGGCACATGCAGTTCATCTAGGATTTTATGTGCAGCTTTTAGTTGACCAGCATTATAATTGGATAATCCAACATATAAGGCTTTTCCTGATAAAACGATATCTCTTAAGGCGAGCATTGTCTCTTTAAGGTCAGTTTCACCATCAAATCGGTGATGATAAAAGATATCGACATAGTTGATACCCATTCTGTCTAAAGATTGGTCTAATGAAGAAATTAAGTACTTTCTAGAACCGCCATCTTGATATGGACCTTCCCACATGCCGTAACCGGCTTTGGTTGAAATGACAATTTCATCACGGTAAGGCATTAATGCATCTTTTAAGATTTTACCAAAAACAATTTCAGCATGTCCTGGTGGTGGTCCATAGTTGTTTGCTAAATCAAAATGGGTAATACCATGATCAAACGCCGTTAAAATCATTTCCTTACAAACTTCATAGTCATTGGCGGCACCGAAGTTTTGCCACAAACCAAAAGATAATACTGGAAGTTTAAGACCAGAGGTACCTAATCTTCTATAGATCATCTTTTTATATCTATCTTTATTTGGTGTATACATATATATTTCCTCCTATGTATTATTATATAAGAAAAACTCCTCAAAATGTGAGGAGTCTACTTATCCAGCGATTAATTTAACAATTTCAGTAAATATTTCGACAGCTTTTTCCATTTGGTTGATGCTGGCAAATTCTAATCTGCCGTGAAAATGATATGCGCCAGTACCAAGATTTGGACAAGGCAGTCCGCCCCAAGTGAGTCTTGCACCATCGGTACCACCACGGATTGCCTCAAACTTTGGTTCTATGCCACAGTTTTTTGTGGCTTCAACTGCATAGTCAATAATATACATGTGCTGTTTAATGATTTCATACATATTTAAGTATTGTTCTTTAATATCTAGTTTCACTGCTTCATAACCGTATTTCTCATTTAAATACTTGGCAATCTGATGGAAGGTTGCTTGCTGCGCTTTAAACAAATCCATGTTGTGATTTCTAATGATGTATTTAACAATGGTTTCTTCAACCTTACCGTTAATTTCAGTTAAATGATTAAAACCCTCATATCCTTCGGTAATGGATGGATCTAAGAATGGTGGCAGCATGGCGTGAAACTCCATTGCTAAGTGCGTTGAATTGATCATTTTGTTTTTAGCTGTACCTGGATGAATTGATTTTCCGGTAAAAATCAATTTAGCACCCGCTGCATTGAAGTTCTCATATTCAATGCCACCGACTTCACTGCCATCAGCAGTATAGGCGAAATCTGCTTTAAACCAATCATAGTTAAAACGATTGGCACCTTTGCCGATTTCTTCGTCTGGCGTAAAACAAATATAAATATCGCCGTGAGGAATTGATGGATTCTCACAAAGTCTTTCGACTAACTCCATAATTTCTGCTACCCCTGCTTTATCATCAGCACCAAGCAAGGTATTACCATCAGTAACGATGATGTCATCACCGATCACTTTGTTTAACGATGGATATTGGCTAGGTTCCATTTGATAATGAGCGTTAAGCTTGATCAGTGAACCATCATAGTTCTTAATAATTCTAGGGCTTACATTTTTTCCTGGTGCATCAGGAGATGTATCGACATGGGCAACAAACCCAACACTAGGAACTTTCTTATCAACGTTCGAAGGCAGTTTGGCATACACGTAACCATCAGCATCCAAAAAGGCATCAAGTCCCATTTGTTTTAATTCATCAACCAAGATGCGTGATAAGTCTTTTTGTTTTTCGGTTGAAGGAAATGTTTCTGAATCATAAGCAGATTGCGTATCAATCTTTACATATTTAATAAATCTATCAGTTAGTCTAGACATAGAAGTACCTCACTTTTAACTAATATTATACCGAATTTGTGCGAAATATTCAAAAAATTAAGGTCGAAATTAATTTTTTTAACTTTTTTGTTGCAAAAGTATTGACATTTAAATTAAAAATCAATATTATTAATGTGTAAATTAAAAATGTTAAGGAATTTATTGAAAAAATGAAACAAAATAAAATACTGGATAAAGTTCATAAAAATAAATTAACTGCCGAGCAGGCATACCACAAAATGTTCAAGCCCAAAAAACAATATCCAAAGGCACATTTTGTAAAAATTAAAATCAAAGTTAAAAGAAAGTGGGGAATCAACATGTTACTCTATATATTATTATTCTTACCTGTACCATTGTGGATTGTTAAAAAATTAATCAACAGAACAAATAAGCTAGAAGATTTTGATGATCGTACAAGAGAAGAGATTTTAGAATTAATTGAAGTAAAAGGCATTAATGTAAGTGTCGTCAATGAAGACGTCAATGTCTTTGTAAAAACTATTTAAAAAGAGGAGAAAAAATGAAAAAGTTAAATCAAGTTATTACCAATTGTCCAGTATGTCAGCATGATTTGCATATCACGCATTTAGAATGCAGTCATTGCAATACCAAAATTACCGGTGAATTTAGTTTTTCCAAGTTCAATTACTTAAATCAGGAAACACTATATTTCATAGAACTCTTTGTTAAAAACAGAGGGAACATCAAGGCTGTTGAAAAAGAAATGAACATTTCTTATCCAACAGTGAAAAAATACTTGGATGAAGCAATTGTTTCTCTAGGTTATAAAGTCGATGAAAACGATGAAGAAGAAAAGACCGAAATCAGAAATGAACGTTTCAGCTTTCAATCATCAATAGATGCAAAAGCCATTAAGATGGATATCTTAGAAAAGATTAAATCAGGCAACATAAAAGTTGAAGAAGCGATCGAAAAATTAAAGAAATTAAAGGAGGACAAATAAAATGTCTGATCAATTAAAAGAAGAAAGATTAAAAATACTTGAACTGCTTCAAGAAGGAAAGATTACGCCTGACCAAGCAGAAGCGCTATTGACAGCACTGACATTATCACCAAGACCAGAAGCACCAACAGCACCAACGGCACCAACACTTAAAAAACAACAGTTTAGAATGCTAAGAATTACCGTTGATTCGCATCAAGGTGACAAGGTCAGAGTCAATGTACCGATTGAATTTGCCAAGCTACTTAAAAAAGGCAAATTCGGCAATGTCAATTTAGATGAATTTGAAATTGACATTGATTCAATTTTGGATATGATCAATCAAGGTGCAGAAGGTGAAATTGTATCGGTTGATTCGGTGGATGGCGACAAAGTAAGAATTACCGTTGAATAATTTATAAGGCGGATGATCCGTTTGGATTGTCCGTTCTTTATAGGAGAACACATAAATGGAAAAAAACGAATATAAAAAAGCCGGGCTTTTTAAAACGATTATTAGACAATTTAAAGAATTCAAAACATTTAAGCGGAAAATTGTATATTTTTACATGCTTACCGGTATTCTATCGACTGCCTTAATCAATTTATCAGCAATCTATATGACAAAGCTGATTATTGATGGCTTTACTTTATATTCACCAGGTGAACTGTATTATTTCATTGGTACAATGATGGCAACACTGATTGCTTTAATGTTTATTAAGCGTTTTTCTGATACCAAGACACAAATCATTTTCATTGAAATCAGAATTAAACAGTTTTTGGTGTTTAATCAGAAATTCATGGATGTCGATTATCCGTTGATGGAAGATTCAGACTTTCAAAACCAGTCATCAACATCCTTAAGAGCTTTGGGTGGTGACAATGAAGGCTTCCAGCAAACATATGCATTGACCTACCAAATCTTAAGTATTTTAACAACCGTCATTACGACAGCAATCATGATTATCTTTTTCAACTATTTACTGATCATTGCTTGTTTAATCACTTGGATTGGTACCACTTACGCACAGTATTTGATTGCCAAAAACATGTATAAGAAACGTAATCTACTAAGTGAGAAGCAACGTCAGGAAAGATATTACTATGATACAACCTATGATTTCAACTTCGGTAAAGACATTCGTATCTATCAACTGCAGGAACATTTGGAAAAGAGCCATAAAAAGGCATCTAGATCCTATGTTGATGTGATAAAAAGTCTTGCAAGATTCGATTTTTTTGCAGGGTTGATTGAATTGATTCCATTGTTGATTCAGGATTTGCTTGCTTACGCGATTGTTATTTACGCGTATTACCAAGGACAGCTATCGATTGCTGACTTATCAATGTATTTAGTAGCAGTGGCATCTCTTTCAACATACTTAAGAATGCTTGGTAAAAATATCTCTGATTTAAGAGCAGGCATCAGATATGTAGAAGATTACTATGGATTTATTGATGATGAAAGTCTATTTAATAAAGCAGGGGATTTAGCACCGCTTAAAGATACCTTTGAGATTGAATTTAAAAACGTCAGTTTTAAATATCCAAAAACCGATCATTACATTATCAAAGATCTATCATTTAAAATTGCTAAAGGAGAAAAATTGGCAATCGTTGGTGCAAATGGTGCCGGCAAAACCACTTTAGTCAAACTGATCTGTGGACTTTTCTATCCGACAGAAGGCGTCATTTTGATTGACGGCATTGAAACAACGAAGTTTGACAAGACAAGATATCAAGAAATGTTTTCCGTTGTCTTTCAGGATGTGCATGTCTATGCAGCATCCGTCATTGAAAACATTATGGGAAATGCCAAAGAGGTAGCTGATTTAGAACGTGCCAAAAACGCGATTGAAGCAGTTGGCTTAAAAGAAAAAGTGGAAAATCTGCCTTTAGGCTATAACCACCAAATACTTAAAATCATTGATGAAAATGGTGTTGATTTCTCTGGCGGCGAAAGACAAAAAATCGCCATTGCCAGAGCACTATACAAAAACGGAAATGTCGTCATCTTAGATGAACCGACAGCTGCACTTGATGCACTGGCAGAAGCTAAAATCTATGAAGAGTTCAATGCACTTGCCGGCAACAAGACATCCATCTATGTATCACACAGATTATCGTCAACCAAATTCTGCGATCACATTGCCTTATTTGATGGCAGTGCCTTAAAAGAATATGGCACGCATGACAGTTTGATGGAACAAAAAGGCATTTATTACCAAATGTTTGCCACACAAGGTAAATACTATAAGGAAGGAATTGCTGCAGATGCTTAAGACACTTAGAAAATTTATCGTTTTAACCTTCAAATTAAAACCGACCTTTTACTTAGTCAGTATCTTTAACGCAC
>CAZIZJ010000062.1:0-7200 GCA_964543675.1 uncultured Acholeplasma sp.
GTTTTTTCATCATAGATTGGATGGACTTTTGCATATTTGATGGCAGAAAGTGAATCAGCTACCACCGATAATCCAGCGATGCCGGTTGCGAAAAATCTTTTGACATCTTTGTCATGCAAAGCCATTTCCAGCTTTTCGTAACAATACTTATCATGCATGTAATGAATGATATTTAAGGCATTGACATAAACCTCTGCCAACTCATCCATTGTTTCATCATATCGTGTCATCACATCATCAAAACTAAGTACTTCAGCTTTTAAAACATCTTTTTTGGTTCTCATGAATACTTGGTCGCCAGATATTTCATCTCTGCCACCATTTAATGCATAAAGCAGTGCCTTAGCAAGATTGGCTCTTGCACCGAAGAATTGCATTTCCTTACCGATTGCCATTGGTGATACGCAACATGCAATCGCGTAATCATCACCATGATTTGGACGAATGATATCATCACTTTCATATTGAATGGATGATGTATCAATTGATATCTTTGCACAATACTTTTTAAAGCCTTCAGGTAATTTATCGGTCCAAAGAATAGTTAAATTCGGTTCTGCAGAAGTACCTAGATTATAAAGCGTTTGAAGCAATCTAAATGCTGTCTTAGTAACAAATGAACCACCTTCATTGTTTAAACCACCAATGACGGCTGTAACCCACGTTGGATCGCCTGTGAATAGTTGATTGTATTCTGGTGTTCTTGCAAAACGAACCATTCTTAATTTCATAACGAAATGGTCAATGAACTCCTGAATCTCTAATTCAGAATACTTGTTTTCTTTTAAGTCTCTTTCAATATAAATATCCAAGAAGGCATCAATTCTACCGATTGACATTGCTGCACCGTTTTGTTCTTTAACGGCTGCGAGATATGCCAAATACAACCACTGGATTGCTTCTTTAGAATCACTTGCTGGTTTTCTTAAATCAAAACCATACATATCCCCTAATGCAATCAATTCTTTTAATGATTTGATTTGATCAGTAATTTCTTCTCTTAAACGAATGACGTCTTCTGTCATTGGGAAGACCAGACTTGCTTGTTGATTTTGCTTATCTTTAATTAAAAAGTCTACGCCATATAATGCAACTCTTCTATAATCACCAATAATACGTCCACGACCATAACCATCGGGTAACCCAGTAATGATATGAGATTTTCTAGCCCGTCTGATTTCTGGCGTATAGGCATCAAAGACACCTTGGTTATGTGTCTTTCTAACGTTTGTATATAAGTCAATTGTTTCTTCATCAACAAAGTATCCGTAGCTTTCTGTCGCCTTTGCTGCAACCTGAATACCACCATTTGGAAAAAAACCACGTTTCAATGGTGCATCTGTTTGCAGTCCAACAATCTTTTCTAATTCTTCATTTAAATAACCTGGCTTGTGAGAAACGATCGTTGATGGAATCTTAGTATCTAAATCAATGACCCCACCTTTTTCTTTTTCTAGCTTCAGTAGATTTTTAAACGTCTCATTTAAAATAAGTGAGCTTTGTGTCGCTTCTTCTAAAAATTGATCGTTGCCTTTATATTCTTTGTAGTTACGGTGGATAAAGTCAGAAACGTTAACTGTTTCTTTCCATACACCATTTTTAAACCCTTCCCATGGATTGTTCATAATGTGTTTTCTCCTTATACAATTATCCTAAATATTGATTTTGCATATTCATTTTATAATGTTGCAAAAAAAAATGCTTGGTATTCTATAAAAGAAAACGTTTTCTAAAAAACAATACATAAATATGGGATTTAGTGTCAATATATAACACATATTGTGTTATCATAAAAATAATAAATCAAAAGGGGAGATATGATGAAAAAAGCTGTTGTTTTAGTCGGTGTGCCAGGTTCTGGTAAATCCACATATGCAAGAAAACTAAAGCTGCCTCATTTTTCTTCTGATTTGATTCGCATGGAATTATTTAAGACTTTAAGGGAACATCATTCGGCAGCAGATGATCAAAAAGTGTTTGATCGCTTGCATGAGATTGTTTTCAACTATGAAGGCTCGTTGATTTATGATGCGACCAATACCGACAGAAAAAGACGAACTGAACTATACGATAGATTTAAATCAAACGATTTTACTGTTGAAATGCATTTGATTCTAGAACCTCAGGAGCTGGCTCTTTTTCAAAACAAGCGAAGAGATTTTGAAAAGGTTGTTCCTGATTATGTTATTACTGATAAATATAAATATATGGCCGCACCTAGGATCGGTGTGGATTGCGATAGCTATCAAATCATTTCACAGTCAACTTTTTTAAAAGAATCTACTGATTTTACGCAATTTGTCACCTATGCCAAAACTCAGGGTATTTTAAAAACAGTCAGAAAATATGTATCTGCAGCTTATTTACCTGAATTTGCTAGACTTGGTGATCCACATGATACACCTTATCACTTAGAAGGCATCGCCCAACATATTGATATGTGCATTCAGAATTCAAATGACAATACGATGTTGATTACTTCTATTCTTCATGATTTAGGCAAGTCAATGGCAAAAATGGGTGGTCACTATAAAGGACACGAGACAATTTCTTCGATTTATGCACTTAGATTCTTCGATGAAATAAGAAATGTTCCACCAGATGTTAACCCAACTGATGTCATTGAAATTATCTTGCAACATATGCTAGCACATCGTGGCATTAGTGAGAAAGTTATTGAAAGAAATAAGTTAACACCTGCATTATTAGCATTGATTGAATCATTTAAAGGAATTGATGAAAAAAGCCGCATCACTAAGATCGTTAGATAATGCGGTTTTTTTCTGCTTGTTGGATTATAATATAGGTATTGGGGGTTCAAATGATGACAACTAAAAAAACAATTCTTTATGCTTCACTAATATTAAATGCAGTGATGTTGATTACTGCTTTATCCTTATTGATTTATATTTATGCAACTGGTATTGATCCAAACAAAAGGTTAACCAGTCATTTTGCAACCATCACTTTATCGCTTCTTCCAATTGTTTTTTATATGCTTTACAAACAAAAGGTCAACCTCTTCTTGTTAACCTTTTACACGATCTATATATGCATCGCTGTCTTCTTGGGTTCCTCATTAAACTTCTATAATATGTATGAATCCCTTCATTACGACAAACTTGTTCATGTCTATTTTGGCTATTCATCTGCCTTAGTTGGATTATATGCTTTAATTAAAACCAAGAATTTTGATGGGAAATCCTTATTCTTTCTTCTAATGTTTATTTTTTCGTTTGCTATGATGATTGCAGCCGTATGGGAAATCTTTGAGTTTACAAGTGATCGGCTCATCGGTAGTGTTACCCAAGGTAGACCGGTCATGTCAATTGAAGGACTTCCTTTGGTTGATGTCGGCGAAACGATGTTTGATATTATTGCAAACCTCATTGGTGCAGTATTATTCATGATTCAGCTATCCTTTTACCACAAGATAAAAAAAGCCGGTATCATGAAATTCATGATAACCGAGCTTTCAAAGTAACGGAGAAAATCCTCTAAGCACTGCTTGAATAATACGGTAAATGATATTTCTTTTTCTAAGCATCTCTTGCGTAATTTTTCTGCATTTTTTTAGTGTGTCTTCATAATAAACGACCATGTCGTTAATTGTTTTTGGATCATTTAACCAAAGATTGTTTTCAAGATGCATATATAAGCTTCTAAAATCTAGGTTCGATGACCCAATCATCGCGACTTTACCATCACAGATAATCATTTTGGAGTGAATGAATCCTGGTGAGAACTTATAGACTTTAACCTTATATCCAATTAACTCTTCAATGTAGGATTCAGAAACCATATAAACTAGTTTTTTATCTGGAATGTTTGGAACAATGATTTTGACTTCAACGCCACTTTGAGCAGCCAGTTTTAGTGCGGTGGCTATTTCATTATCTAAAATTAAGTACGGTGCCGTAATGTAAATGCTTTGTTTGGCATCATTGATTAGATGCATGTAGATGCTTTTGGCTGTTAAACTCTTATCAACCGGAATATCGCCAAATGGTATATAATGCGTATCGCCTTTGACATTGGTTGCTAGTTTGTATTTGTTAAACTCCATTTTTTCTTTAGTGCAAAATGACCAGTTTTCCAAGAAGAGTGCGGTGAAACTCCAAACTGCTTCTCCTTTTAACATAATCCCTGCATCATTCCATTGACCAAAGACTTTCTTTTTGTTGGTGTATTCATCACCGATGTTGAAGCCACCAGTAAATGCTACTGCATTATCAATGACCACGATTTTTCGGTGATCCCGATAATTCATGGCGAAATTGATATGCAGTTTCATTGGATTAAAGCGAACAACTTTGAATCCTAGTTTCTTTAGTTTTCTGTGATAGTTGAAAGGCAGTTTAGTGGCTGAACCAAAATCATCATATATGATTCTTATTTCAACGCCTTGTTTCTGTTTTTCCATAAGCACTGCTAATATTTCATCCCACATCTTAGAAATCGTAATAATGAAATACTCCATGAATATGAAATGCTTAGCCTTTTTTAATGCTGCTAAAAGCTCTACTTGTTTTTCTTTACCGCTTGCCAAAAATAAAGATTTGGTGTTGATGTAAACCGGATAATGCAGATTAGCTAAAAACATCTGGTGTTTAAGATAATCTTTTGCATAAACCGATTCAATCTTTTTCAACTCTTTTTCTCTAATCGTTTGTGTATCTCTCATACGCGATGAACTAGACATAGAAAGTCGTTCGGTTCTTGAAGACAAATAAAATAGTACCCCAAAAACAGGAACAACGAGCAGTAATATAATCCATGTCAGTTTAAACATCGGATTTTCATCATCAGCAATCAAATAAAGACTGATCAGAAAGCCTAAAATCATTGAGGTTAAGTGCAAGTAGTACCATGAAGATGCAAAGACAACAACAAACCAAATAATCAACGACATTTGCAGTAAAAACATGACGCCGACAATGGTTACTCTATTGGTTAAAAGTGATATGAATCTTCTCATTTTTCTACTCCTTTTATCAATGATTTATGTTTTGAAAAAAATGTATGACTGCACTTAAATCATACCACACAATGACTGTATTTAACCGTATGCTTTTTTCTATAGTTATTTTATAACAACTTAAAATATTAAAGCGTATAATATGATTGAGATGCAATTTAATTATCTAAAAAATAGTTAAATTTTCTATGACATCATATAACATTCTATGTGGAGATTAGATGTAAGTATATGTGTGTTTGCGTATTAAAAAAAATATAATTAGAAAGGAAATATGACCATGGCTGCTCCTAAAAAACCGGCTCCAAAAAAACCAGCACCTAAAAAACCTGCAGGTAAGAAATAGTTTTACAATAAAAATTCATTAAATGTTATATATGTCATATGCTCATACAACTCCGGTATGGGCATATTTTTGTTAAAAAAGATAGCCATGACGGCTATCTAGTTACTTGTTTTTTCTTTTGAGAAGATTCTTTATTTTAAGTTAGATTTCTCCGAAAAATACTTGTCTTTTTCATTTTCCCAGTATGTTCTATCTTGTTCATTGATTGTTCTTAATACTTTACAAGGGTTTCCCACTGCAATAACATCTGCTGGTATATCTTTGGTAACAACACTACCCGATCCAATGATGGTATTATCGCCGATTGTAACTCCTGGATTGATTACCGTATTGCCGCCAATCCAAACATTATCACCGATTTTGATGGGTAGACCAAATTCTAATCCTGTATTTCTAACATCCTTATCAATCGGATGTCCAGCAGTATAGATTGCCACCTTTGGTCCAAGCATTACATTATTGCCAAAGGTTATTTTATTGACATCTAAAAAGGTACAGTCTGTATTTGCATAAAAATTATTGCCGATGTAGACGTTTGCACCATAATCAACATAAAGTGGTGGTGTAATGTGGATGTTTTTTCCAACCTGTCCAAACATTTCTTTTAAAATATTTGACCTTAGTTCATATGCATCATAATTTGCTTGGTTAAAGTCTTGAAGTAATTTCAGTCCTTTATGACGTAGTTCTCTTAATTCTTGGTCGTTGGCAATATATAATTTACCGGCAAGCATTCTTTCTTTTTCTGTCATAACTTTTTCCTTATGGATTAATGATTGCTTTAATCTTTCCGGCAAGTCCGTAAACTTCTTTGGTGGTAATCGCACAAAGCGCAATTCTTAATCCACTTTCCATTGGAATTAAATATATTTTTTCTTGAGTTAGTTTAATGAAGTCGGTTTCTGGATCTTTTGATTTAACCAAGACAAAGAATCCGCCGCGATAAGGAAATACTTCTAAATTGGCATCTATTGCTTCCTTAATGAATATTTCACCTCTGTTTTTTAAAGTGCTTGTTAATTTAGTTAGTTCTTTAACATAGTCTGCTTTTTTGCCTGCTAATTGGTTAAATATGCCTACACCAACAGATGGTGCTGTACTCCATTTGCCAAGTGCATCGTCCAAAACATCTTTCTTAAAGAAATCGTATTGGTCTTTCGTGTGATGCAATCCAACTAGACCCCCTAGTCTTACACCGTATATAGCAAACGATTTGGATGCACTAAAGCAGATTAAGACTTGTACGTGTTTTTCTAAGTCCATTAAGTAATCAAAAGTAACTCTGGCTTGACTAAATCCTCTTGGATCATAATCAAAATATGCAAGGTCATAGGTTAAAATAATTTCATTTTGATTAAACTGATTCAAGATTTTAACAATGTTTATCCATTCATCTTTCGATAGCTGATAACCACTTGGGTTATGACAAGGATCATTAATGACGACAATCACTCTTTTTTGAATGGTTGTTAAATAGGCTAACTGCTTTTCAAAATCAGTTAAATCAAACTTATCACCATCAAACAACTTATGTTCGTGAACATCCATTTTTGCAGATTTCAAAAAATAATCATAGCGCCATCTTAAATCAGAAACTAGTGCTTTTTCTCCTGGACTCCCATAGCTGTTAAAAACCATAGATAATGCCCCAGAGCCACCTGGTGTTGAAACGCCTGTAAATAAAAACTTATTTGCTAGCTTCTCTCTTTTTTCATCAAGAATCCAGTTAAGGATGTTTTCTTCAAATTCTCTGCCGCCATCGGTTGCCCCATATTTAAAGGTTTCAAGTAAATCTAGCTGGTGAAAAGCTTTGGCAACATCAGGAATAATCAATTCTTGCTGGTCATTGTAAAACATACCGATTGTGGCATCAATG
>CAZIZJ010000063.1:0-7133 GCA_964543675.1 uncultured Acholeplasma sp.
CCTAAATATGCGACCAGTGGTGCAAGCACTAAACTAACCTTATCACCAACGCCACCAGTTGAATGCTTATCAACCTTGACACCTTTGATATCACTTAAATCTAGGACCTCGCCGCTATCGCGCATTGATAGTGCAAGCTGTGTTGATTCATCACTGTTCATGCCATTAAAATAAACGGCCATCA
This sequence comes from uncultured Acholeplasma sp., assembly GCA_964543675.1. GTDB lineage: Bacteria > Bacillota_I > Bacilli_A > Acholeplasmatales > Acholeplasmataceae > Acholeplasma. The sequence continues at coordinate 185 of CAZIZJ010000063.1, forward strand.
AAAAAGCAGCCATCTGATAATCAGGGATGGCACCTTTCGTATAGCCTGCAATAACATAATCTATTTCTGCATCCGTTAAAACTTTACCGTACTTTTTATTTGCTATGATATCAACCATTTCCATGTTGTATCCTCCTATTTAAAAAACCAATCGATAGTCTATCCGTTAAGCACCATAAATATAACAACAATGATTCCAATAACAATAACAATCTTCAATGATTTCTTTATAAGTGAAATAAGTCCTAAGACCAGTAAAAATCCAACCAACCCTACAAAGACCAGCTGCAGGATTACCGGAAATGTATCGAAGTAATCAAAGGCACCTTGCCACCATGTATTGGTTGTTGGTTTCAATATTGGATCTAACCAACCAGTTGCTGCTGCAAACCATGAAACAATTGTTTCCCATATTTGTGCGAGTATTTCTTGCCATTCCATATTTATATCACCATATCTTTCTTAACTATTATTTTACCAAATAATACCGTTGTTTGAAAGTGATTGAAATGTTATAATTAACTTCGGGTGAAAAGAAATGATTTTAGCAATGATAAGACATGGCCAAACAGACTACAATTTAAACCGTTTGGTTCAAGGCAGAATGGACAATATATTAAATACCAATGGCAAGGAACAAGCACAGGCATTGGGCAGACACTTAAAGGGGTTAAATGATTCATTTGATATCCTTGGTACATCACCACTCCTTCGTGCCAAAGAAACAGCAGAAATCGTTGGTAGTTTACTTGACTTGAAAGTATCCTACATTGATGAGGATTTCACTGAAAGGGACTTTGGACCCTATGAAGGTAAATCAATTGACGAGGTGTTGCCACTCATTACCAAAAACGATTTTAAGGTCTTTGGTTACGAAGATAATGAAATACTTATCCAACGTATCAAATTAGCAACAGATGCATTGTATGAAAGATTTAGCGATCAGAAAGTATTGTTTGTCGCACATTCGCATGTCATCAAAGCATTACTGATTTTATCAAATCCAGCAAAGTATGATTATACGAATCACTTTGTCGGTAATTCAAGTGTCATCTATTTTGATATTTCGCCAAATGATATTAAAGTGATTAAACAAATCGACCTATAAAAAGAGTTATCCTAGATTTAGGATAACTTATTTTTTCATAATTGTGACACCACTGTTGACGATATACTGATTTAACTGGCTCAGTTCTTCCGGACTAAATTTTGAACGACTCAAAGGATCATTTAAATCAGCACCAGATATACAAATTGATAGCTGACCTTTTTTGATTCTTGATTTGCCGATGTTTCTGGTTTGTTGCAGCTTTACATAGGAACCACTGGATGAACCATAACCATGAACAAATACTAAAATATTTTTACCAATCTTTTCAATTTCTTCTCTGACTGTTTTAACAGCAATCAATAACTCATCATCATGAATGTCAATTACTTTAATCATCCTTAACCTCTTTTCTTAACAAAAAAGGAATTGAATCATTCCTTTTCGTTGTCGTTAATAATACCTGAATTAATAATGCCTGCCACTTTATCGCCAATTTCAGCTGTTGTTAAATGCTTGTAGTCTTCAAATGGAATTGGATCATGAATTACAATGGTAATCTTCGTTGGTAACCATGGTGAGCGATGCTGAATTTGTGAGTTACCGTTAATCGTTACCGGTAGAATAGTCGCTTTTGGTTTAACAGCGATCTTAAACGCACCAGCTCTGGTTGCTACCACAGCATCGGTATCTCTGTTCTTTTTGCCGCCTTCAGGAAAGACAATCATCGTAAATCCATTTTCAATGTTCTTAATCGTTTCAATCAATGCTTTGGCAGTTTTTCTATCATCGCCACGATAAACCGGCATTGAGCCCATGCCAATCAATAAATCCTTGAAAAAGGGAATTTCAAGCAGCGATGATTTTGGTGTAAATGCCGCTGGTCTTCTAATCTCTTGCAGGACGATTACTGGATCTAAATTAGACTTATGATTACAATAGACAACTAATTTATCTTTCATCGGCACTTTTTCTCTACCAATGGTCTTAATTCTTAAGTTAAACATAAATCTGGTAATGGCAAATGCAGAACTGCGCCAGCCATAGCTTTTAAACCAGTTATTGGGCGGTAACCAGATCCATAAATACGTGTGCAGAAACAACCCGACACAAATAGATAAATAACCAACCAAATAGCCTAAAACAATCCACAAAATAATCCACCAGCCGCCCAAGACAAATGACATGCCGGTTGCAAATCCAATCCATGATATTAAGAAGAATAATGTAAACATAAGTACCTACTTTTCGTATGTAGCAAAGATCATTCCTGCTACTACTTTCTTTTCTATGAGTTTGTATGTTGATAATGGAAACGGTGTAAAATAGACATTGCCTTCATGGTAGTTAAGAATATGCGTAACATGAAGTCTCTTGACATAAGGCAATGTAATTGAATAGATTGCTTTACCGCCAATAATCCACAGTTCGTCTTTAAATGATTTAACGAATGAAATGACATCAGTGATGCATTCTGCATCAGGATAAACTGTATCTTCCAGATTCGCAATATACATTTTACCATAAGGTAAAGGCTTTGATTTATAATAACTTTTTAATGAACGGTAAGTTGCATCACCCATTAAGACCGTCTTACCTTCGGTTAATGCTTTAAAGTATGCTAAATCCTCTTTGTAGTGCCAAGGCAGTAAATTATCCTTGCCAATCAACCAATTGATGTCCATTGCCCATATTGAATGAATCATACAGCCACCACACCTTTAATGCCCGGATATGGATCGTAGTCCAGCAATTCAAAATCTTCATATTTGAAATCTTCAAGATGTTTGACATTAGGGTTAATCTTTAATGTTGGTAGTTTTCTTGGGGTTCTAGTCAACTGTAAATCAATTTGTTCAAAGTGATTATTATAAATATGGGCATCGCCTATCGTGTGGACAAATTCACCCAATTCAAAGCCAGTAACTTGAGCAACCATCATTAAGAATAATGCGTAAGATGCAATATTAAAAGGAATACCCAAGAAGACATCTCCGCTTCGTTGATAAAGCTGTAGCGACAAACGATTGTTGACAGCGTAAAACTGAATCAACGTATGACAAGGCGGTAACGTCATTTTATCGATATCTGCCGGATTCCAGGCAGATAAGACCATACGTCTTGAATCTGGATTGTTTTTGAGTTGATCAACCAAGTACTTGATTTGGTCAACACCGCCGAAGTTACGCCACTGTGAACCATAGACTGGACCAAGATCGCCCCATTTGTCAGCAAATTCCTGACTGTCTTTAATCTTTTCTGCAAACTCTTTAATCGTCTCGCCTTGATATGCGGTTGATTCACTATACTTTTTAAATGGCCAATCGGTCCATATACCGACACCATTGTCAACTAAGTACTTAATATTGGTATCACCTTTGATGAACCATAACAATTCGTGAATAATCCCTTTTAAAAAGGTCTTTTTAGTCGTGAGCAGTGGAAAACCATCATTTAAATCAAAACGCATTTGATAACCAAAAACTGACTTAGTGCCAGTTCCTGTTCTATCGGTTTTATCGACACCATGCTGCAAGATGTGTTTGACGAGATCTAAATACTGTTTCATGTTTTTCCTCGATTAGGTTATTTTGCTAATTGATATAAGCTTTCTGTATAAATAATGGTTGCCGTAATTAAATCATCAATATCAATGAATTCATCTTTTTGATGAATGAATGTTGGTTTGTTTAGAAAGTGTGGACCAAATGCCACGACATTTTCGGTTGCTCTTGCAAATGTGCCACCACCAATCGATATTGCCGGTGAATCATCGCCAGTATGCTTTTTATAAATGCTCATCAATGTTTTAATCAGTTCTGAATTAGGATCTTTGTATAAAAGCTTTTGATGGCGCTCAACCGACAGTTTAAAACTATCTGGCAATAATCTCTCAATTCTTTCAAAAACATCTTTTTGGTAATCAACGCCATTTGGATATCTTAAGTTCAAAACGATTTCAAAAGTATTACCTTGACTTCTTAAAGTACCCCAGTTAACAGTTAAATCGCCCATTTCATCATCATAATACTTGATGCCTAATTTTTCGCCATAATAATCATCGACTAAATACGTATCAACAAAGGCAGTCAATTCATTTTCTATGCCAAGTTCCTTTAATCCCTTGAACAGCAAATGCAACGCATTAACACCATCATGTGGCAGTGAACCGTGCGCTGATTTACCATCAACGCCTAAAATCATATCTGTTTCTCTTGTTTGAATTTGACCAACCAAATTATTTTTTCTTAAATAGTTCATCCATTTTTCTTTATAACTTTCATGCAGCACAACAAATGCTCTAGCAGATTCAGGAACCATATTTGATTTAAGTCCACCGTCAATTCTTAATATCTTGCTGTTATCAAATGTTCCTTTAATGATGGTTGAGGTAATTCCTTTTTCAGCATAAATCAATGGAAAATCAGCATCCGGTATAAACCCAGCTTTTGGTGCTTGCGGATACTTTTTGAAATAATGTTGCACACAGCGCCATCCAGACTCTTCATCCAAACCTAAAATCAGTTTAATCCGTGTTTTTAATTTAATATCTAAGTCTTTCAATATCTTCATGGCATAATAAACAGCCATTGTTGGTCCTTTGTCATCTTCGCTGCCACGGGCATAAATCTTATTGTCATGGATTTCAGCGGCATAAGGCGGATAAGTCCAACCGGTTCCGGCAGGAACAACATCTAAATGACCCATTGAACCAATGTATTCTTCAGATTCACCAAACTCGATATGTCCGGCATAGCCATCAACATTTACAGTTTTGAATCCATCTCTTTTTGCTAAATTGAGCATAAAATCAAGTGCTTCTTTATTGCCTTCGCCAAAAGGTGCACCAGTTCTTTCTGGATCAAAAGTTGTCAGCTCAGAATTAATTTTTAGCAATTCTTGTGTATCTTTAATAAATTGGTCCTTATACTTAAGCACCAACGCTTTAAAATCTATCGACATGTTCATCACTCCTTCTTTTTATTGTATCACTAATCACAAAAAAACTCTATGCTTGAGAATAAAAATATTCGTAGAATATATCTTAAATGACTATAAAAAATGTACCAGTCCTTGGAGATTGGTACATGAGATTCTTCGATGTTGTTTTGATGAATGAATAGGACACCTTATTTGATGTTCAAAATCTTAGATACTTCATCTAGTGAATAAGTTTTTGGATTGCTCTTAAAATCTTTCATTGATTTCTCAAATACATATAAATCAAATTCATCCTCTATTCTTTCAAGTATTGCATGACGCACTACTTTAGAAACACTGGATTGATGACTTTTTGCATACTGTTTAACAACCGCTAATTCTTCATCAGTCAATTCAATAGAAACGGTCATAAGGAATCACCTTCTTATCTTAAATTTTTTATGTTAGAGTGAACTCTTTTGATCAATATATTCAGTGTATTTCTCTTCTAATGCTTCGTGACTTTCAATCGCCACTTTAATATAGTCATACAAATCGGATTTATAAGGTACAAACAATGAGTCTTTAATTGAAACCTCATCCTTCAAGTAATAAAGATACTGCATCTCACCTGATTCTTGATAAACACCTCTTGGATTGACTTGGTAAGGTCCATTTAATGCTTTTTCAACAAGCAATCTTGATTTAGTGGTTGTCATTTTATAGACTTTTTTGGCTTTACCAACGATTAAGACAAACGAGAATTTCTTTTTATAGCCTAAAGAGATGATGCCATAAAGAACAATCAATCCAACAAATACAGTGACCGAAATACTCCAAATGTTTTCTACTTTCAAGCCGTCATTTAAAATGTCAGCAAGTGACATCAATAAACCAACGATTAAAAAGATGAATGTAAGTCCTAAAATATTCAGGATTCTGTTATAAAACGCAATAAAGTATTTTGAAGGTTTATTGTCATCAGGGAGTACATAGTAATTGATAATGTGTGTCACTGAAAAATGCAGTGGGAATAAAACAAGGTACGGTATAACAAATGCTAATAAATCAAGTGTGTACAAGCCTGGATAAACATGATAAAAGAGTAAACCAGTACCAAGGGCGACTGCACCATAAATGATGATGACACGCCATACTTTTTGATATCCGAAAAGTAAATATAATAGTACCATAACTAAAAGCGATACAACAAGCAATGTCCAGAAAATCATGATTCTTACCTCATATTTCTATACCTTATTATATCATATTTAAATAATCTATTCTTCGTCAACTGATGCAACAAACTCCTCATTGTCTTTAGGCAAAAAAACAACTCTTTCTGCAACAATGTTAATGTTTGAACGATTCTTATCGTTTTCATCAACCCATTTGCTGACCTCTAGTCTACCTTTAATAGCAATCCCCATGCCTTTTCTAAAATAGTCCTGCGCCTTTTTATGGTTTGAATCAAAAAGCGGGATTCTAAAGTAATCCGTTTCATATTGACCTTGATAGTTTTTATAATGACGCATCACCGATATTCTTAAATCGGTATACTCTAAACTGTTTTCACTGACCTTTTGTTCAAAACTAAATACTCTACCTACAATATTGACTAATGTCATGATCTTTCTCCTTTTTTCATAGTGTATCCTAAATGGATCAATTGTTAAAATGGCACTTTTGATATTCATATGCATCTATTCTTTATTTTTGACATCAAAAAAGTGATGCATATGAACATCACTTTCTTTTCACGTTGGATTTTGTTATAAAACAGTCTATTTTTGCGTTTTTGGCAATGTATGAAGTACTGCAACCATATCGCTTGAAAATGCGTGATACAAGGCGATTACGTCCTTTAATTCGAAAGCATTCAGTATTTCAATCGCCTGTTCAAGACGCATGCCATTCAGGTGATACTTGCCATAGAGGAACAATCTGTTTTCGATGTCGTCAAGCGCCATAATGTAGCTG
>CAZIZJ010000064.1:0-7096 GCA_964543675.1 uncultured Acholeplasma sp.
TGGTGGGGTAACTGCCGTACCAGGATTTCCAGTTAAAGTTTCAACTTCGACACCATCAAATCCTGTAAAAAAGATAATTGAAACTTCTACAGGGTCGGTCGGCTCAGGTTCTTCCTCTCCGCCATTGCCGCCATTATCTGGCGGAGTGCAGGCTAAAAGAACTGCCATACAGAGTATTAAAATGCCGAATAATGAAAATCTTTTAATTATATTTTCCATTGAACAACTCTCTTAGCCTTTATTGTATTCATCAAATTTTATGTTTGTTTTAAGGTTGGGGTTTCGCCATCAACGATGTTCCAGATATCTGTATCCCAAGTTGCATAACGTGAAGCTGTCTGTAATTGATTTAATGTAATTGTTGGTACGCCGCTTGCACCAACAGTACCAACTGCATTGTAGTTAAATACTTGGTTTGCATAGTTTGTTGCGCCTGCTTGAACATATGCAGATTTTCTGCGTACAGTATCGCCTGTTAAATTTCTACTAATGATAATAACGAATTCTGCTCTACCAAATAGTGCGATTGCTGCAGTTTCATCACCGGCTGACGTATGCGTTACATCAATGATTGCATTTCTAAGGATACCGGTTGCTAAAATTCTTGTTGCAACCAACCCTGTGTTCGTACCTGTGTTTGTACCAACAATTTTGACATTTTCAACCGTTCCAGAAATCTCATAGAACACACCGTGTGCTGAGAAATTAGAAATCGTATAGCCGTTTCCATTGAATGTTCCACTAAATATACCTGACATGATTGTTCCGTTATACACTTTGCCTTCTAAATCAATATTGGCAGTAAGGGTAATATGTGCAGCATTATTCGCACTGCCTTGCATGACTGCTTCAAATTCTGCTTTATTGCTAATAATTCTTTGACCTTTGGTTGGACTTTCTACAACAACAGTTGCCGAAGTTGATGCTTCAGGATCTCTTTTAGATGTTGCTGTAACTGTAACCGATACTTCATCTGCAGCAAATACATATTCGGTATTTCTAGTGATTGTTCCATCTGCTGCAATGTTGATGACACCTACAGGATTGGCAGTCCATGTGACCTCTGCATCTTCACCTGTTTGTTCAGGAACGACGGTTGCAGTCAGTTTTGCTTCATCAACGCCTACTGCCATCGTAATAAGTATTTGATCAAGTTCTACTTCTAAGTCAATATCTTTAACAGTAACTGTACGTGTTAAAGGTTCAAAATCGCCTAAGGTAAATGTGACTGTCGTTGTTTTTCCAACACCAGTTTCCAGTGCAGTAATTGTGACTACACCACCTGTTTGTTCAATTGTCGCTACTGTATCATCTTCAATCGTCCAAGTACCAGTTGCTGGATTAATGCCGCCTCGACCAGTTGCCGTCAAGGTTGCTGATGGATTGCTGTCTAATTGTAAAATAATATTGTCTACTTCGAGAATGCCAATGCCCGGTTCTTCAACTTTAACGGTAACATAGGCAATCTTAGTGCCTGCTCTAACCGTAATAATTGAGCTACCTTCTGCAATTGCAGTCACAACACCAGTGCTGCTGACAGTAACAAAATCAGGATTTTGAGATTCATACGTAATGACCGTTGTATGCGCGGTCGCAATAATAGTGTCTGTTGTACCTACTTGCAAACTCATTTGATTGTTTGCAACCGTTAAAAATTCTCCTGGCGTGACTGTTACTGTAGAAGTTGCAGTGACACCGCCAGCAGTAACTGAAATAGTTGCAGTGCCTGGGGCAAGTCCTCTAACAGTCGCTGCTGTTGGATTCGTGTTTGGTGTGACAGTGGCAATTGCCGTATCCGATGATGACCACTCAGGTGTTTCATCAATATCCGTCAACAAAGCAACCAAAAGGGTACCGCCACTTGCTCCTGCAACAATCGACATTGAGCTTGGATTTAAAACAATAGAACCCTCTACAATCGGTGGGTTATTATCGCCATCGCCATCATCGCCATCTTCTTCGCACGCAGCTAACATAAATAATGTTAATACTGCAAATGCCAATATACATATTTTTCGTAAACTTTTCATTTTGATTTACCCTCTTTTATGTTCACATAATTTTCCAAAATGTACATATTTTATAATTTAGGAAATCGGTTTCATTGATTTGGAAAATTTAAGCCATTTATTGACAAAGATGGCTAAAGTTCCTGCAAATCCTATTCTTTTGTATTATTTCAACTGTGAATCACTTATATAACTTAACATAAACAATTCTCTATGTCAATATTTTACCATATTATGTAAGCAATTTCATAAAACACGTTTAAAAGGTCTTTATTTTTAATAAGGTCTTTGATATAATCTTTTTGCATGCTTTAAACAGCCCCCATAGGTTAGTGGCAAACCGCATCCATGGTAAGGATGAATTACAAGTTCGATTCTCGTTGGGGGCACCACGATAAATTGAAAACACCTTTGTCGGTGTTTTTTCTTTTTAGATTAAACAATGAAATTCATAATCAAATCAATCATGACCTCTTTTTCTGCTGGTTTTGATTGTGCAATCAAGATTGCTAATGCGACCAAGGTATGATTGCTAATAATTAATTCGTTGTCTTTGATTAATCGATTGTTTTTATCTAAGAAATATAGGAATAAAGCTGACCCAATCCGTTTATTGCCATCAACAAAACCATGGTTCTTTACCAAGAGATACAATAGATTAGCAGCTTTTTCTTCAACACTTGGATATAGATCGGTACCATCAAATGTTTGATAGACAGATGATAAACCCGATATGAATCCTTTTTCTCTTTCTAAGCCAAACAATGCACTTTGTTCATGGAACCTCATTTGCATAATGAATGCTTTTGCTTCATCGTAGGTTAGATAATAAACATCACGATTTCCTTTAGGTCTTTTAATCTTTTGATGATCATAGTCATCCAGCAAATTCAATGCTTGGGTATATCTATCGAGTACCGATAGTATTTCATTTGAATCTAAATAGGCTGTTGTTCGTTTTGAGATATGAATGATTTGGTTTAAGTTCGCCAGTTTCCTCTTGTTTGCAGCATAGCCTTTTAATGCATACTCTTTGAGGATACCGGTTGCCCATTTTCTAAAGAGGATGCCTCTTTTGGAGTTCACTCTGTAGCCTACTGATATAATCATGTCTAAATTGTACATATTTACCGAATATGCTTGTTTGCCTAAAGTACCCATATGTTCCATTTTGGAACTTGTGCTTAACTCATTTAATTCTTCAGACTTATAAATATTGTTAATATGTTTGGTAACTGCCGCTCGTTGAACACCAAAAAGTTGTGCCATTTGCTCTTGAGCTAACCAAACAGTATCTTCTTTTGGACTAATATTTACCTCAATACTTAAATCTTTATCTATAAATAGTATTTTCTCTTTCATTTTTCATCACCATACTATAGTAGTGAAAAATGACCTATCTAACTTTTATTTTCTTTTTTTAATACATATCCTAAACAATTTTAACCTAGCAACAAATAATGATTATTCAATTCCTATTAAATAAGACTTTATTTTTTATTTAATTACTCCATAGAAACAAAAAAAGAAATGTGCTTTTATCTCCCATACTTAAAGAAAATCATATCTCCCCATGCTTTATGACATTATTCCATCGATGAAATCATCTTTAGAAAACGCCAGTAAAGCCTATATGATCCTTAAAGCAATAAAAACACACTTCCTATTTCAATCCATTATATTCCTATTTATTAAGACTGTCAAGGAATTTAATAATCTATACCACTCATTTAGTCCTATTTAATTGATATAATACGCTCAAAATCTATATTTTATATTATTTATTAAAGTTTTAGATTTGATTGCAGCAAAGAAAAGCGGGTTAGGTTTAAAGTGACGGAAAACAGAAAACTGTTAATTGATAATTTAAGTGAACAGCTACGTTTACACAACAAAAAGAAAATTGACATCGTCAAAGATCTTTCTTTGCCTAAGTCAACTGTTTTCGGTTGGTTCAATGGCGTTTCTTATCCTAGAATTGAAGCACTAGAAAAACTAGCAAAATACTTTAAAATTGAAGTGGCAGATTTAGTCGGTCCTCAAGATTATGCAGTGCTCGTCAAAATTCCAGTATTTACCGAATTAAACACCGGCAATCCTTTTGATGAGTTGAATGAAATTACCGAGTATGTTGAAGTATCTAGCGACTTCGTAAAAGATGGCACATTCTTTGGTTACCGGATTAGAACCAATGTTTATGCACCAAAGTTTGAAAATGGTGATGTCTTGATTGTTAGATTTCAACAAACGGTTACTTCTAGTCAAATTCATTTAGTAAGATTTAGCAGTAAACCAGAAACACTTTACAAACTGATTAAAAATGATTTCAGTTTAACGCTTCAACCAATTGAATCCAATGCTGATTCGATTGTTGTCATGAACAGGCAAATCAAGGAACTGGTTGAAGTCATTGGTTTGGTTGTTGAGATTAGACGTTCAATCAAGTAATAAAGTATCTATCATGAAATAAAAAGCACCTAATGATTTAACAATCTTCAGGTGCTTTTATCATTTATAGTAAGTAATTGTTATCCTCGTCTGCAATTTGAAAGGTTCTTATTTCATATGTCTTATATGCTAAAGCGATGAATGGATCTGATTTCGCTATCAAATGCGCTTCATCAATATCACTGGCACGGAATATAACCATACCACCAGGATAATCAATAAATGGTCCGCAAATAACCAGCTTGTTTTGCTGGTTTAGTTTTTTCAAGTGTTCTACATGGGCAAAGATGATTTCCTTTGTCAAAGGCTTTATATCTTCCATTAAATATACATATGTCATGGATATCTTCTCCTTTTAATGATTGTTAAGCAAATCACTGATTTTTCTGACTGTATTGACATTTCTGATTGTGACTAAGCTATAAACTTTAGTTCCTACAATTTTATCAAGTCCGCTTTTGGACTGGTTTTCTCTTGAAACACCAATAATCATTGCATCTTTTAAATGGACTGTTTCATCAATATCTTTTTTAACGGGAATACTATTAATTAAGTCTTGCGTCATCTCTTGATAATAGAATAAAACGTCTGCCTTAAAAGTATCATCATTCCTAAAATGCAGTGGTATATGTTCTGCAATTCTTAAATAGTCGTCTTTAGTGATGACCAGTACTTTAGAATCAACAGCAAAAACATCAAGGATTAGCTGATGTATTTGACTTTGATGAGATGGTACATCTGTCTTGGTGCTTTCAAAAATGATGTTGCCTGAATTAATATAGGTAATGACGTTTTGATAACCAATATTAAGTAGTGCATTTTTAAGGGTTTTCATATCTACTTTTTTATTGCCGCCAACATTAATGCCTCTTAATAAACATACGAATTTCATATGCTTAATCCTTTATCGATTTGGTGGCAGTAAATGTTGGCACGTTAAAGTCCTTTAATGGTCCAGATGAATTGGTATCCTCAAAGATATCAACCAATCTAAAACCTGCTTTTAACTGTCCACCGATTTGTTCTTCTAATGTATGGCTAAACTGAATGCCATAGTCATGTTCAATCATGTAGTCGTATTGTTCTTTATCGAGTAACGGATTAAATGGCAGTGGAAACAAGAGTTTCGCATCTTCTTCGTCAAATGCGAAATTAACCCCATTATCAAGTCCAGACAGCAAAATACCACCTTTTTTAAGAATTCTGTAACATTCTTTAAAGACTGGTTCTACCTTTTCAATATAGACATTGGATACTGGATGAAAGATGAAATCAAATGTTTCGTCATTAAAAGGTAATGGTTCTGTCATATCCGCTTTAACGAGTTCAATTGAATATCCTTCTCTTTTTGAAACAAGTCTTTCAGATTCAAGCTGTTTATCTGAATAATCCAGACAAGTAACAATGGCACCAAGTGCTGCAAATATCGGCATTTGCTGACCACCACCACTAGCAAGTCCCAATACCTTTTTACCTTTTAAGTCTGGAAACCATGATTTAGGTACTGGTTTTGTTGGGGTTAAAACCATTTCCCAATTGCCTTTTTTAGCCGCTAAATAAGTTTCATGTGAAATAGGAATTCCCCATTCCCAACCTTCTTCAACCCATTTATCAAACATTTTCGAATTAATATCTTGATACTTTTTCATTTTAATCACCAATTCCATTATATATAAAAGGGGAAGATTTATTCCCCTTTTTATCTTTTATACACCAAATACCAACCAAATTAACGCATAACCAGTAAGAACGGTTGCCAGCGTTGTTGGCACACTAATGCTTAAATACTCTTTTAAACTGACATTATGTCCTTCTTTTTTAAGAATGCCAATGGCAGCAATGTTCGCAGATGCCCCAATCGGCGTAAAGTTACCGCCTAATGTCGCACCACTTAAGAGTCCAAAGTATAAGACTGTTGAACTGGCAGGGTCTAATCCCAGTGTTGTTGAAATCATCGCGATAATCGGCAGCATGGTTGCAACAAAAGGAATATTGTCAATGAAGGCAGATACAATGACTGCCACAAATACAATCAAAGTATAAAGAATAAAGATGTTGCCGTCAGCCGATAGCAAGAATAACTCACCAATGGCATCAATTAGACCAGCATTGCCTATGCTGGTAATGATAATGAATAAGCCAACTAAAATCAATAACGTTTGATAATCAATGCTTTTGATGCTTGGCCATAACTTCTTAAATGATCTTTCTTTAATCACGATATGTACCAAACCAACAAAGAACCAGAATACGCAAATTAAACCATTTAAGATATAGAGATCACTTTGAATGAATGAAACAACAATCAATGTAATAATCGTTAGCAACAAGAGGAATGTTGGGACAAACGAGTTCACTTTCGTTTGTTCGTTGTATCCATTTGTTTCAATCGTTTGATGCTGATGTCTAAATAGTATATATAAAACAACCACAAAAGCAATCAATGCACCTTGAACAATAAAGAACATGCTTGGTCTGCCATAATAAACAAAGAAATCAAAGAATGTCATGTTGAGGTAACCACCCAGCAAAATAGCTGTGGTATCCCCAACTAAGGTGGCTGCACCTTCTAGATTGGAAGCAAGTGCAATCGCAAGAACCGGTGCGACCGGTGAAATACCTAGTTTCTTACAAATGGA
>CAZIZJ010000065.1:0-1764 GCA_964543675.1 uncultured Acholeplasma sp.
GTTAGACGTCAAACTGATTTCGCATATCGCAGATTTGTTTGAACAACATGGTTCAGATATTTGGTATGAATGGGAAGTCAAGGATTTATTGCCGAAAAATTATGTATCAAGCGAGACTTTAACCAAAGAATTAGATATTATGGATGTGTGGTTTGATTCTGGTACTTCCTATTCTGTGTTAGAACGACGTGGATTACCGTTTCCTGCTGACCTTTATTTGGAAGGCTCAGATCAGTACCGTGGCTGGTTCAATTCTTCTTTAACTACCGCGATTGCCACCCGTGGCGTATCACCCTACAAAGAGATCGTTTCTCATGGCTTTGTCTTAGACGGACAAGGCAGAAAAATGAGTAAATCATTAGGTAATGTCATCGATCCACTGCTGGTCATGAAAGAACAAGGTGCAGATGTCCTTCGTTTATGGGTGGCATCGGTTGATTATGAATCAGATGTCAGAATTTCTAATGAAATGATGAAACAAATTGCAGAATCTTATCGTAAGATCAGAAATACCTTTAGATTCATGCTGGGTGTCTTAGATGATTTCCACCCAGGAAACGATTATATCGGGTGGTCAATGCGTGGACAGTTGAACCGCATGATGACCGATAAATACTATTTATTGACCAACAAGATTTTAGAAGCTTATGATACCTATAAATTCATTGATGTCACCAGACATGTCGTACCGTTTTTCGTCAATGACCTATCAGCCTTTTATTTGGATTATACGAAGGATGCGTTGTACTGTGATGAAAAGGATAATTTTGAAAGAAGAGCGATACAGTCAACCATTTATGATATCTTACTTGGACTTTTAAGATTGTTGACACCAATCATTCCGCATACGACCAGTGAAGCATATAGTCACTTGAAGTACCGGATGCAAGATGATGTCTATTTAGAGAATATGCCTTCAAGCGTGCGAATCAAAGAACCGAAGTTACATGAGAACTACAAGTTCTTTGAAGACTTAAGAGATGAAGTTTTAAAGCATTTAGAGGTTGCCAGAGAGTCAAAGATGATTGGCAAATCATTGGAGGCACATCTTAAACTCGTTGTTTCACAATCAACTTATGATGCACTAAGTTTTCTTGATCTAAAAGAAACGTTGCATAAGGTATTAATTGTTTCAAGTATTGATTTAACTATTGGGGATAGTTTAAAGATTACGGTATCAAAGGCTGATGGTCATGTATGTGACAGATGTTGGAATATTGTATCAAAGATTAATAAAAATGGCGTATGCGACCGATGTGAACGCGTACTAGGGGGATTGAAATGAATATATTAGTTGTAAATGATGATGGCATTGATGCTTACGGACTATCAGTCTTAGTAAAGGCGGCAAGCCACCACGGCACCGTTTATGTTTCAGCACCAAAAGAAGGTCAAAGTGCTAAATCAGCAGCAATTACCATCAAAGGACCGATTGAGATTCAAGAGATCGAACCACTTTTTGCCAGTATTCGATCGATTGCAGTTGATGGTACGCCATCTGATGCATTAAGAGCCGGCTTAAAGATTTTTGATGTAGAGTTTGATTTGGTGCTATCAGGTATTAATCATGGTTTTAACTTAGCTAGAGACATTCACTATTCAGGAACGGTAGCCGCGGCATTTGAAGCATCACTCTTTGGCATTCCAGCCATGGCTTTTTCAGTTGCAGATGCCAGTTTGCCTTATATTTATGATGAAACGGTTAAACTGTTGGACGAGCTTATCGAAAATGAGCTTTATAAGGGGACTGCTCTTTTGAACATT
>CAZIZJ010000065.1:1774-2611 GCA_964543675.1 uncultured Acholeplasma sp.
GCTGGGAACTAGAATTACCACCTTAGGCAAAAGAATTCAGCACCTAGAATATGTCAAGACCGATAAACTGAATTTATATAATCTGTCACACTCAAATATTAATGTCAAAGAAGATGAATCATCAGATATTAGAGCATATGAAGAAGGCTATGTTTCGATTACGCCGCTTAAGTTTGACAGAACCGATTATCAAAAGATTGAAAAAACGTTGAAATCTAATAAATCTTAAAACATGTTACAATTAAGTAAAAGGGGCGATTAATTTGAGTCAATTTAATCTTCATTTCTTTAAAGAAAAATCAAGAACATTGGATATGGAAGAGGTCATTGAATTTTTTGAGCAGGAACCTGGTTTCGATGTGGAAATGGATGAAAAATCAGTCAGATTTTTATATACGCATCCAACACTAGGTTTTCCTTGTGGGTTTTATATTACCCCAAAGTCAATGGTGCCGAATATCCAACGGGTATCACCTAAATATTTAGAGGTCAACTTTCATTTACAGTTACCGATCTTAAGTCCTAATTACTTTGCTAAATCGATTATTGGTTTAGTTAAGAAAGTCTGTGATCGCTTTAATCTGTTTGTTTTCTCGGAAATGTTTTCTGATGTTTTAGAATTTAATGCCGAAAGAATCCTAAGAGTCTTTCAAATGATAAAGAAAGCGTATTTAGAAAAATACCCTGAAAATGAAACAAAATATTATTTCTTTAGAGAAGAAAAGCTATCCGGCATTCTAAAGTATATGGATGAAAATAGTGCACTACAAAAATATTATGACGATCTTGATGTTGTTGTACCAAAGTACTATTTCATTAAGGACGAGGAAAACAATC
>CAZIZJ010000065.1:2621-7072 GCA_964543675.1 uncultured Acholeplasma sp.
CATACTTGGCAATTGAATGGAAAGAAGGGGCATTAACCGTATTTCCGCCTCATTTGGATTATCTTTTATTTCATCAAACCGATGGCATGCTAAAAGTCATTGACTATGCTGAGTTTTCAAAGAAGAACAGCAAATTATTACTTGACGTACCAGGCTTTTTGCAAGGTACGAAGGTTGTCTCAAAAAAATATGGTAAGAAATTATCTAAAAGTGCCAGAAAAGGCAAATGGAGTCCGGTTGCCAAAAGCTTTGCCAAATATCATTTACATGCACTTTTAGACTACTAAAAAAGAGGTATCCATGAATAAATATATGAAGTTAGCAATCGCTGAGGCTAAAAAAGGCATCGATCATGTCCACGGTGGACCATTTGGCGCCGTCATCGTTAAAGATGGCGTGGTGATTGCCAAGGGACATAATACCGTTTTAAAGGATCATGATCCAACAGCGCATGGCGAGGTCAATGCCATTAGAAAAGCGACTAAAAAACTGCAGACATTTGATTTGACTGGCTGTGAGATTTATACGACGGGTGAACCTTGTCCAATGTGTTTAGGTGCCATTCTTTGGGCGAACATCAAAAAAGTATATTTTGGTGCCAATATTGATGATACCGAAAAAATTGGTTTTAGAGACTCGGTATTTTATCAGTTTTCAGCCAATAGAAAATCACAGTTCATGCAGGAACTTGACCGAGAAGCGGTATTAAAACTTTATCAGTACTATCAGAATTTAAATAATCGACCAAATTATTAATAAGGAGAAAAACAATGGAATTGAATCAATATATTGACCATACAAAACTTGGTCCAACGGTTAGTCGTGACCAAATTGATGCACTCATTGCCGAAGCCATCAAATATCAGTTCAAAAGTGTTTGTGTTACCCCGCTTTGGGTGGCATATGCCAAAGAAAGACTAGCTGGTACTGGTGTTCTGGTTTGTACAGTTGTTGGCTTTCCGCATGGAACGCACTTAACCAAAGTAAAGGCTTTTGAAACCAAAGAGGCAGTTAAGTCTGGTGCTGATGAGATTGATATGGTGATCAACGTTGCAGCCGTTAAAGCAGCCGATAGAAAAGCCATTTCAGCAGATATTAGAGCGGTTGTTAAGGCAGCACAGGGCAGATGCGTCAAAGTCATTATCGAAACCGCTTATCTAGAGAAAAAAGAAATCACTTTTGTTTCAAAGCTTGCTGTCAAAGCTAATGCAGACTTTGTTAAAACCTCTACTGGTTATGCTGCAAGAGGGGCCAGCATAGAGGATGTTAAGATCATGAAAAAAGCTGTTGGCGATATAGGATTCATTAAAGCATCTGGTGGCATCAAAACTAAAGATGATGCACTAGCGATGATTGAAGCAGGTGCCAATAGACTAGGTACGTCAAGTGGCGTCAAACTCATTGAAGGAGAAAATATCGATGGCAACACCACATATTGAATTAACCGATAAATCATTAATTGCTAAAACCGTTTTAATGCCTGGAGATCCGCTACGGGCAAAATACATTGCAGAAACCTATTTAACAGACGTTGTCCAAATCAATGGCGTTAGAAATATGTTTGGTTACACCGGAACTTACAAGAAAAAACAGATTACCGTGATGGGGTCTGGCATGGGGATGCCATCGATCGGCATCTATTCCTATGAACTATTTAAATTCTATGATGTTGACACCATCATTCGAATTGGTTCAGCTGGTTCCTATACAGCCGATTTAAAGCTTTATGATGTCCTTTTGGCAACATCTGCTTGGAGTGAATCGACATATGCGAAAACCATGGGCATTTCTACTAAAAAGAAGTTGCAGGCAACCAAGCGTGTCAATGCATCCATCAAAAGATCTGCAAAGAAACTAGATATTGTTATGCATGAAGGCGTCATTCATTCATCCGATGTCTTTTATCGAATGAATCCCAATGAATTCAAAGAAATTCATGAGAAGCATCAATGCCTAGCTGTTGAAATGGAATCATTCGCTTTATTTGCTAATGCACTGGCAACCGGCAAAAGCGCTGCTTGCTTATTAACCATTTCAGATTCACTAGTAACCCATGAGGCGACAACTGCACAAGAGCGCCAAGAAGCATTTACCAAGATGATGGAGATTGCATTAAACGCTAAACTATGACAATTGTTCAAGATAAGACTTTTAAAACGGTACACTTATCCCTTTATTTTCTAGAGAAAATTGAAGAGGATGCGTTTGCGTATCGTTTTTTATTAGCCAGACTTTTAACTTCATATACCAAGACATTTGACACCAAAAAGAAATTGATTGATGCCTTTGCCAACCTCTACGGCGCCTTTGTGTCCAGTCAGATTTTTATGCTTGGCTCATTTCATGTCTTAAGATTTACGCTTGTGTTTCCAAATCCTAGTTTGGTTGAAGACGAATTTTTTGTTGATCAGTTAATGACCTTGATTGAAGAAATGTTTTTTAATCGTGAACCGTTTAAAAAAGAAATCTTTAATGAAGTCAAACGTTACAGCATAGAGCATATCCAAACAAAGAAAGACAGAAAATTTGAATATGCCAAAGAAGAAATGATGCGCCATACTTTTTCTGGACATCCTTATGCATTGCCTATTAGTGGACCTTTAGGTCAAATCAGACAGATGAGTGCATCAGAACTTTATGATTACTACGAACATTACTTTTTAAACAACCATTTGAAGATTTATGCCTCAGGTGATATTTCATCAAACTTTGAGGAACGTTTGTTGGCACTTGAAAAATATGAATCAACGAAAATTGTCTTACCGGTTGAAGTGCCTTTGGTTGAAAAAGTGATGTCAAATCATCAGGGTCAGCTGTCAATGAATCAATCAATGATCTTTTTAGGTTATCAATTACCGATTGAAAGAACCGATAAGCTGTATGTTGCAGCACAGGTCACATCGCTGCTTTTAGGTGGATATCCGGATAGTCTACTATTTAAGAAGATTAGAGAAGAAATGATGCTTGCCTATGATGTTGAGGCGCATTTTGAATATGATAAGAAGTATTTATTCATCTATGCCGGTGTCAATGTTGATGAAAAAACATATGCCTTTGACAGTTTGATTGATTTGGTCAACAATTTTATTTTTGATGGACCGTCTCTTGCTGAGCTAGAGACTGCCAAACAGTTTTTAAAAAATCAAGTCTTGACATCGCTTGATCATCAGCAATCCGTCATTCCTAGACATTTTTTGGGCGATCTCTTTTTAATTAAAGATAATTTAAATACTTTTTTAGAGCGTTTGAACAAAGTCAGCATTGCTGACATCAAAGCCGTTTTATCAATGATGCAGTTGACAACCACCTATGTTTTGTCAGGAGAAGATCATGAAATTTAAGGTATTTTCGACAGAACCTGTCATATTCAAGTTAAAAAATGGTCTGAATGTTCATTTGATTCATGAACCTTCTCATGTCTGTTATGCCCAGGTTGATGTCCCAATCGGTTCTTTTCATTTGAATTACCAAATGGGTGACCAAAATTATGAAATCATTCCTGGTTCAGCACACTTCTTAGAGCACAAAATGTTTTCAATGCCTGAGGGTGATGCCTTCAACAAGCTGACTGAACTTGGTGTTAACGCCAACGCTTTGACGACATACCGTCAAACAACCTACATGTTAAATGGTGCCGAAAACTTTATGGAGGCTACCCTTTACTTATTAAAAATGCTTGATACGCCTTATTTTACCGATGAAAAGATTGAAGCGGAAAAGAAGATTATCAAAGAAGAAATTCAGATGTATGCCGATGATCCAGATACGATGATTTATCAAAAGATGTATCAGCAGCTGTTATGGAATCATCCGCTATTGCATGAAATCACTGGCAGCATCGATGACATTTCAAAAATCAATAAGGAACATTTGAACACCATTTATCAGACATTTTATCACTCTGATCAAAGGCAGCTCATCATTGCAGGACCGATTGATGTTGATGATGTCAAAAGACAGCTCCTGGCATATGATAGTGAAGAAACGTTAGGTCTAAGCATCAAGCACTTAACAGTGACTGAACCAAAGACCTTAAGGTCAAATACAGATACCATTTATTTGGATGTCTCTTTACCAATACTTTCAATTGGCTTTAAATACCAGCAAAAACGTAATGAAGAGGTGTTGCTGTTTAAAACCGAAATGGCGATGCTTTTTTTGACACAGATGGTTTTTGGCAGCAATGCACCACTCACTGAAAAATTAATCAATGATGAAATCATCAATGATCAGTTTTCAATGCAGTTGACGATGGAAGATGAAACGATGGTATTTCTCTTGGATGTCCACGCTGAAGATACTTTTAAACTCAAAGACTTGATGCTATCCTACTTTTTTGATGAAGGACTAAAAGACTTGACGCAAACATCGTTTGAACTATTGAAACGCGCTTACTTAGGCAGCTATATCATGGCTTTAGATGATATTGAAAATAGATTGTTTCTCTATGG
>CAZIZJ010000066.1:0-7049 GCA_964543675.1 uncultured Acholeplasma sp.
ATTTAGCAGAAGGCGATGCTGGTTATTATGTTGCCAACAATGAATTTGAATTCATTGATGCCTTAAGTAAACAAAATACTGGTAGCACAACAGCTGCTAAAATCATTGAAGTAAGAGACAATTTAAACTTAGGCTATTTAGAGGCAATTAGTAAATATCCAGCACTAACAAATTCGCCTTACAGTGGTATTTTAAGAACACATAATGCACCAACAATGCATCCAACGCTGATGCAATCAGGTGTATCAATTATTCAGATTTTTGATAGACGCGCTACTGATGCCAGATATGGCAGTGGACTGATGATCTATTCGACGATGGGTTATACGATTAAACATGCAACTTTTGACATTAGACGAAGCGAAAATATCATTTTTAGAAACTTGAAGTTTGACGAATTATGGGAGTGGGATGAGTCAGGTGATTATGACAATCACGACTGGGACTACTTTAGTGTCCGCCAAACGCACGGTATTTGGTTTGACCATATTGAACTAGGAAAATCATATGACGGTCAAATTGATTTCAGATATGACGATCCAACTGGTGTGACGGGTGCAACATTCTCATACCTAAAATTAAACTATCAGCCAAACCAATTCATTAGAGACCAAATCGAGCATTTAGTCATTCATGGAACCTCAAACAAGATTAACAATTTGGTTGCTGCAGGGATGTCAATTGATGACATTACCAAACTTGCATCTTTCCAAAAGAAGGGCTTTTTGTTAGGCGGCGCATCAAATAGAGATAACGAAGTGGAGCTGACGATCATGAATAGCTGGATTGTCAATCTACAAGACAGATTCCCAAGACTTAGAGGCGATAAAGATGTCGTTGGCGATAGTGAACTCAATCGCCGTGAAGGTGGCGATGTACACATCTTCAACAGCTATTATGATGCCAGCGAACTCTACGACCTAAGACAACAAAGAGGCAGTCTTTATGGCGGTATCCTTTTAACCAGTCCTTATCAAAACATGTTTACCAATCAAGCGATTGTTAGTACCGAAGGTGGGTCAATTGGTGTTGAAAACTCAATCTTCAAAGGCGTTTCTCAAGTGATTAGAACCAATCAGGCAACGCTTGGAAATATATCATTTCGTGGTAAATATCAAGTATTGAACAGTTACTACGAGTTAGGCGGTTATACATTTACCGGCAATTCATTTGATGTCGGCAGTCCGTTTGTTACAAGTAATCTTGGAACTGATCCAATTACACCGTTTAGCTGGAATAAGTTTGATGTATTGCCGTATAGTTATGAACATGTATTAATCGATATTGAAATTCTTGAAACCTATTTACATTCACTCAGTCCTGGTGCTGGTTATCGCCCAGATATTGACTGGCTGAAAGTCAATCAAAACTAGAAGAAGGAGCAATCCTTCTTTTTTTCTGAGACAAAATATAGTTAAATTGCACATAAGAGAAAGCCATTATATTTTATATAATATACTTAAATAAAACGCTTACATAGCGTTGAAAAAATATTACTGAAGAGGGGTATAAAATATGAAGATTAATTTTAAACACCTGTTGACGCTGATCTTAGGTTTTGTATTTGTCGCATTACTTGTGGCATGTGAACCTGAGGGAACAGGAGCAACACAGTTCACGGTGACTTTCAATAGTCATGGTGGAACCAATGTTGCCAGTCAGACAGTTGATGAAGGTTCACTTTTAACTGAACCGACGGCACCAACTCGAAGTGGTTACACTTTCGAGGGATGGTTCAAAGAGGCTGCTTATACCAATTCATGGAATTTTGCAGTAGATACAGTAACTTCAAACACAACTTTACACGCTAAATGGGAAGCAACAGGCGGTACAACAGAGTTTACCATTACATTCAATGTGCAAGGTGGTGCTGCAGTTGCTGCAGTAACTAGAGCATCGGGTGCACAAATCGGTACGCTGCCTACAACCACCAGAGCAGGATTTAGCTTTGATGGTTGGTATTTAGATGAAGCAGGAACTCAACCAGTTGTCACAACAGCAGTTGTTACGGCAAACCTAACAGTTTTTGCAAAATGGACTGCTTTGTCTGAGGATACATTCACCGTGACATTTAATGCCATGGGTGGTGATGTCTTGCCATCTTCTAGAACGGTTGCAGCAGGAACTACAGTTCAAGAACCAGATGCTGAATTCATCGGTCATGAACTTGTTGGCTGGTTTACTGAAAATACTTTTGTAAATCAATGGAACTTTGCAACGCATGCAGTTGAAGCAGATATGACGCTTTATGCAAAATGGGAAGCAATTCCTGATGGTATTGCGATTACAACCACTGAAGAGTTTTATAATCTAGTAAGTGGTCTCACCACATATAGTGCTGGTGATGAATTCTACTTAAGATTTGACTTAGACTTTACAGATTTTGAATGGGATGCATCAGGTTGGACTGGCGACGGCATACCAACACATAACTTTAACTTTAACGGAAACGGTAAAACAATTGCCAATCTGACATTTACTGCACCAAATATTGGTGGATTATTTGCAAGAATGAGCGGTGGATCTGTTTCTAACTTAAGAATTGACAATGTTCATATTACAACTGGCGCACAAGCTGCTGTACTTGTTGGACGTATCATGAGTGGCTCAGAGGTTTCATTTACTGATATTACGATTCTAGACTCATCAGCAACCGGTGGCAACGTTGGTGTTGGTGCGCTAATCGGTCACGTTCAAGGACAAACCGGTAAATCAGTCATTGATATTTCTGGCATCGTTGTTCTAGGTACAAGCTTAACTTCTAATTCAAACGCTATTGGTGGATTGATTGGTGATATCGAATCATCAGAAATTACAGCAACTGATCTTTTATTAGATGTTGTTGTCACAACAACTGGTGAACGTGTTGGTGGTATTGTTGGTGAAGCAAGAAGAAATGGTTCAAATGCTAACGATTTACCATCATTAACCGTTGATAGTGCAGTGGTTTTTGCAAATCTTACTGGTCTTAGATACTTGGGTGGTATTGTTGGTCGTGCCGACAATAATATGCTTAACCTTGATCCAGAAATACACGGTGCAGCATCATTGCCATTACCAGGCTCATTTACTAATATGATTCTCGTATTAAACTATCAAACAACGCATGCATCAGATAACAACAATGGTCACATTGCAAGAAACAATGTACCAGTTGCAGAAGATGTGTATGTTGCAGCATTCAACTATGATCGTGCAGCATTAAATGGTGTGAATGTAGCGGTTGACTTTGTTTTCCCAACAGTTGCAGCAGTACCAGCCAATGCAATTCTAGGATTTACTAGCAACTGGCAAGCACAAGCAAGTGCATTACCGATGTTAAATGGTTATGCAATTGGTCTTGGTCATACAGTGACATTGACAGTTGGTGAAACAACACAAACACAATATGTACGTGACGGACAAGAGATTTCTGAAATTTATATCAACCCAGCACTTGGTGCATTTGTCGGTTGGTTTGATGGCGAAACATTATTTGAAGGTCCAGTGACAGCAAATGTTGCATTAACTGCAAAATTTAGCGAAGAATTTACTGTGACATTTGAATCAAATGGTGGTTCAGCTGTAGCTGCTCAAGACGTACTTGAAGGTGAAAAAGCAACCGAACCAGCAAACCCAACGCGTTTTGGCTACACATTTGATGGTTGGTTTTTAGATATTGAATTAACAACATTATTTGATTTTAATACACCAATCATAGTCGATGTTACATTATACGCTGGATGGACTGAGGTTGATTTAGAAGAATTTACCGTTTCATTTGAATCAAACGGTGGTTCAGCAGTTGCTGACATCGATGTATTAGATGGTGGATTGCTTACTTTACCAGTGCCACCAACAAGAGATGGATTTGTCTTCGCAGGTTGGTTTACTGATGTCGAATTGGAAGTTGCATTCGTTCCAGCAACACCAATTACAGCAGATATCACTTTATATGCGAAATGGCTAGAATCTGATACAGAAGAACCAGATGGTATCGCAATCTTTACTGCACAACAATTCTATGATGCAGCAACTGGTTCAAATGGTGCTGACTTATCAGAAACTTATTACCTTGCAAATGATATTGACTTCACTGGATTCACATGGGTCGGTGTTGTCGCAACATTTACAGGTGAAATGAATGGTAACGGCAAGACATTAAGCAATTTAACTTATGATAATGCCAACACCGCAGTCTACAATGGATTATTCCACCAATTAGGTGGTGCAAAAGTCCATAACTTCACGATTGAAAACTTTACATTTACATCAAGTGTTACAACTACTCGTTCAGCAATTATTGCCGGACAAGTACAAGGTGCAGTTGCATCAGTGATTGAAAATATCGTAATTAGAAATTCAAGCATTTCTGCAAACGAATATGTTGCAGCAATCGTCGGTCGTGCAACTGGTGGTACATCATCACAAGTACACATTGCTAACATCGTATTAGATAACGTATCAATTAAAGGTTATTATGTCGCAGGTATTATTGCTGACCTAGATGCAACATCATCTGGTTCAACGATTAGTGATATTTGGGCTAAAGTAACACTTGCTGGTGCTGAAAACACAAGAACAACAGCTGAACGTTTAGGTGGTATCGTTTCACGTGCTAGAAGTGCATCAGGTTCAAGTGTTGCAAGAGTATTCATGGACATTACTGGTACATCCGATAAATGGGGTGCAGGTATTGTTGCAGATACATCAGCAAACGGATTAAGCATTACTGATGTATTTGTTACAGGTACAATTACCACATTAGCAAACTCAGGTAGAGCTATTGCAGGTGCAAACCCAGCCAACAACGTTATTACAAACGCTTATGAACGTCTATTTACAGGCAATGGTACCGGTGGTGCTGGTGGTACAGTCGTTGAAACTGCTCCAGACCAAGCATGGTGGAATACCAATATGCCAAACATTACCCAGTCAGTTAGATGGGAATACAATGAAACAACTGGATTCTATCAATTATCATTATTCAGCGGTACAGTTGTCGAATTACCTGAACCAGAAACATTTACCGTATCATTTGAAACAGATGGTGGTTCAGCCGTTGCTGATATTGACGTTGAAGATGGTGAAACATTAACCCTTCCAGCTGATCCAACAAAAGAAGGATTCGACTTTGCAGGTTGGTTTACCGATTCAGACTTAGAAAATGAATTTGATGAAGAAACACCAATTACAGCAGACATCACACTCTATGCTAAATGGACTGAAGCAGTTGAATTAGAAGAGTTTACCGTATCATTTGAAACAAATGGCGGTTCAGAAATTGCTGATATTCAAGTTGAGGATGGCGATACATTGACATTACCTCCTCATCCAACAAAAGAAGGATTTGACTTTGCAGGTTGGTTTACTGATGTTGAGTTGGAAGTTGCATTTGTTCCATCAACCCCAATTACAACCGATATTACACTGTATGCAAAATGGGAAGAAGCTGAAGAAGTTGAAATTCCTGATGGATTTATCGGAATTTCATCTGAACAACAATTCCACGATGCAATCAAAGGTTTAAATGGATATAGTTTAACGGATAAGTATTTCTTAACCAAAGACTTAGATTTTGATGGTTTTGTTGGTTGGGATACAACCAATACGACATTTGCTGGTGAATTTGATGGAAACAATAAGATCATTTCAAATCTAGAAATTTCTCACAGCGCGGTTTATGGCATATTCATTAGAACTGGAAACGGTGCAGTCATTAAAAACCTAACAATCAATGAATCAAAGGTTACATCAACAGGCAATCTTGCAGGACTACTGATTGGACAAGTGGATGGCAATACCGTCGTCAGCAATGTAACAATCATTAACTCAAGTGTTGAAGGAACGCAAAACAACGGTGTTGGACTGATTGCCGGAAGAACAAACAATGTGACACTTTCTGTTTCAGATGTACGCATATATAATTCAGATGCACTTAACAACGCTAAAAATGTTGGCGCAGTTGTTGGTCGTGTAGACGGCAACACAACAACAATCGTCAATCTATTGATTGATGGATTCGATGCAGAAACAAAAGGTGGCGGAAATGACTCAGGAGCTGGTGTCATCATCGGTTATGTTGTTCATGATAAGTCATCAAAAGTTGAAATCATGAGTGCAGTTGTATTAAATACCACTGTTACCGGTGTTGCAACACAAGCAGTTATCGGATATTACAGAGGCGTATCAGTTGTTACAATTGAAGATGCTCTGATTCAAACTACTTTTGGAACAACAACAAGATCTGGATTTGCTTGGCATAATAATACAGCCGCAGCAGCAATTGACTTCACAACCGTTTTCGTCGAGTTAAACAATGTGACAGTGCCAGGTTCTAACTACAACATGTATAATCCTGAACCAGGGAATACAGTTACTGTAAGTACACTTGACAACACTTGGTGGGAAACAAACTTACCAGCTATATATAATGATTCATTCTTTGCAGAATTATTTGCAGAATAAGATCTTAAATCGAATTAATTTATAACAACTAGGGGAGAGAATATGTGAAAACTATTTTCTCCCTTTTATTAAAAGGGATTCCATGGGAGGAAAAAATGGAAAATAAAAAAGAAAATTATGAAACACCAGAACTTGAAGTCGTAGAAATCGAAGTAAAAGATTCTATGGCATCATCCGGTGTTGCACAATGGGAAGAGTTATGGTAATTATATGAAAAAGATTATTACACTTGCCTTAACACTTATAATGGCATTTACCTTCGTACTATCTTTAGTACCTAGTGTTTATGCAGAAGCACCAGTAGCAACAGTTGATGTTAAATTGTATCTATGGTCTGAAGATGTAGCATCATTTACATATCCAAATGTTGATTATGGACAACCATTTAATGTAAATACAGATGTCCTTGAAGAGGGACAAAGATTCGTTGCTTGGGTGGTTGATGGTGTTAGAAGTAATGCACCAGCATCAACAACATTTGTTGCAACAAGTGATATGAAACTAGAATTAATATACGTACCAGAGGGTGAGTTTGCAGCAGTGTTTGTAGATACCAATGGTCATGTCATTGATGTCGTCTATGTTGATGACCAGCGCGTCCT
>CAZIZJ010000067.1:0-6959 GCA_964543675.1 uncultured Acholeplasma sp.
TGATGGATGATTAAAGTTTTTAGGCAATATCACAGCAGCTGCAACAACCGGACCTGCCAAAGGACCTCTGCCTGCTTCATCGACCCCTGCGACTAAATCATAATTTTTCCACAACTCTTTTTCTTTATCTAAATTAGCGGTGGTCAAAGGACAATGCTCCTAACCCTTTTGATCTAATATCAGTAAGCAGTATTGAATAGACTCTGTCATAATCAATACCACCACCCTTGGCAAGTGCGCCTCTTTTCTCGCCAATTTGGTCAAGTATTTGTATCACTGATAAGTTACTGACATCCACGATGCCATATCTTTCTTTAAGTCTAACTGGATAATAAGTCTTTAAGTACTCGGTTGCATAAACAATGACTTTATCAAGCGGCAATGTATCATCCTTGATTGCTCCAGTAATCGCTAAGGCAAATCCAACTTTTTCGTCATCAAACTTCGGCCATAAAACACCCGGCGTATCAAGCAGTTCAAAATCAGGATTTACTTTAATCCATTGCTGCGCCTTGGTAACTCCTGGTCTATTGCCGGTTACTGTTGCTTTTTTGCTGACCATTTGATTGATTAGTGTTGATTTACCGACATTAGGAATACCTAGAATCATGCCACGCATGATTTTGAATTTCATGCCTTTATCCAAAGCACGCTTAATCTTATCTTTTAAGATTTCTTTACTTCTAGAATAAATCTTGCTGACATTAAATCCGTTCTGGCTATTGATCAGTAATGTATAAAAACCTTGTTCTTCATAATACTTAATCCAGTAATCGATTTTTCTTCTGTCTGCCAAATCAATTTTGTTAAACAGTAAAAGCGTTGGTTTGTCACCAACGATTTTAAGTATTTCCGGATTCATGCTGCTATAAGGCAGTCTAGCATCTATTAGTAAATAGACGATATCCATCAATTTAATTTTTTCTTTGATTTCCCTAAGGGACTTGAACATATGTCCAGGAAACCATTGAACTTGCTTCATTAAATACCTGCTTCTTGTAAGATTCTTTCTAATTCATCAAAATCGACCAATACTTCTCTAGCCTTGGTGCCTTGTGCAGTTGATACGATGCCGTATTGTTCTAGGAGCGAAACTAATTTTTGTGCCCGGTTGAAACCTATTTCAAAATTCTTTTGAATGACGTTGATTGAACAGTTTTGTTCACGCACCACAAAATAAGCAACCTCGCTAAACAGATCATCATTGATGAGTTCCTTAGCTTCAATCTTGATTCTTAAATCCTCATGTCTAAGAATATATCTTGGACTTGCCTGATGTTTGATGCTGTCAATGACATTATCGATTTCCTGATTGGAAATGAATGCTCCTTGCAGACGAATCGGACGGTCTGCTTCCTTAAGCAGCATATCACCTCGTCCTAAAAGCTGCTCTGCACCTGCACCATCAAGGATTGTCGTTGAATCGGTAAACGATGCAACTCTAAAGGCAATTCTGGTTGGAATGTTTGATTTAATGGTACCTCTAACGACATCAACTGTCGGTCTTTGGGTAGCAACCAGTAAATGAATGCCAGCCGCTCTAGCTTTTTGAGTAATCCGTTGAATGGCGTCCTCAACATCATGGGCAGCCACCATCATCAAATCTGCAAGCTCATCAATGACAATGACGATGTTTGGCATCTTATCGTCTTCGACATAGCCTTTTCTAATGTTTTCATTATATGACTTGATGTCACGGCTTCTGGAATCTGCAAACTTTCTGTAGCGTGCTTCCATTTCATCAACCACCCAGTTAAGGGCGGTTGCTGCCATCTTGGCATCGGTAATGACCGGTGTAATTAAATGTGGTAAATCGTTATATGGGGTTAACTCAACCATTTTTGGATCAATTAAAATCAGTTTTAAGTCTTCTGGTTTATTCTTTAACAATAAAGAAATCAAAATGGTGTTCACACAAACCGATTTACCAGAATTGGTGGTACCTGCAATCAGTCCGTGCGGCATTTTAGCGATATCGACATAGATGTTGGTACCATCAATGTCTTCTCCTAGGGCAACTTTTAACGGATGTTCGTGATCCGTTAAAAATTCATCAGTATCAACGACATTACCAAAAGAAACAATATCAGCAACCTTATTCGGTACTTCAATACCCACATAGGGTTTTCCTGGAATCGGTGCTTCAATTCTTAATGTCTTGGCTGCCAAATTCATCATGATGTTATCTTGAATGGCAGTCACTCTTTTGACTGGAACACCAGGCTCTAGTGAAATCTCATGTCTAGTAACTGTCGGTCCTTTTTTAGAACCAGCAACAACCCCTTCAACGGCGTGATCTGCTAAAGTACGGTTAATGATTTCAATTTGGTCAAGCAGCCATTGTGGTTTTTCATCATGGTTACGCGATGTTTTCTTAAATAGTCCAACGGACGGCAGCTGATAAAAACTGGTATCAGCCTTTGGTGCTTTAACCGGTTCTTTATATGGCTTAGGTTCGCTTTCCTCATCCACTGATTCATCGGTTTCGTAGGTACCAAAATTAGCTTTAACGGTAACTCCTTGATGTTCTCTTTGGTGCGTTTCAATCGCTAAGTCTGAATCATCTGGTGTTAGGTCAACTTGACGACCACGCATCCAAGGTGGCAATGCCTTATTTTCCTCAATCACTGGTTTTGGTTGTGGAGCGGCAATCGGTTCTGGTTCTATTTCAGAAACCTTGACTTCTTCCTTTGGCTTTTCATAGGTATCAATGCCAAATACTTTTTTTCTGGTGTCTTTGCTGATCAATGAATCGGTAAATTCATAGTACTTAGAACCATTGTTCTTTTTGGCATCTTCATCATTCATCTGCGGTTTGGTTCTAAATGCATCATACTTTTTGACTTTATCGCCGATGATGTGTACAGCAAACGGCACATGAATTTCATCTTTGACATCAGAACCAAACAAAGGAGATATAAATTTTTCCTTGACGTATTTATGTTTTTCCCTGATGCCTTCAATTTTAGGAATTTGAGGAATGTGAAAAACATCCTGATAAGCTGTTTTTTGTGTCTTACTATTCTTCTTCAATTTTTCCATCCTCCTTCATCGTGTTTTCCATTGCCTTATAAATCGCTTCAATGCCTGAATCAAGTTCGCGTTCTTCATTAAATACTTTTTTGGAATAAATCTTATAGGTTTCTTCACCGGTTAATGAAATGACGACTAAACCTAGTTTAACCATGACGGCATTTGTCACATTATCAAGGACTAAGCGTCTAAACCAATAAATCGGATTAACGACATTCAAGACCATCATACTGTTCTTAAATATCTCAAATGCCTTCAACTTGTTTGATGTTTTAACAATCAAGTTATTGTCGATTTTAACTTTTGCATCATTCAAGGTAATCAGCCTACGCAGTGTCATCCCTTTGAACATCTTTAAAATCGGCTTATTCAGTAACTCATTGAATCGATCTGATACATACCTTAAAAGAATCAGTGATTCATCTAAGGATAACTCTAAATAAGGATATTTTGATCTCGGATAAAACTTGGTCGCGATATCGTTGGATAACTCCAAAGAAAGATCAAGTAAATACTGTCCAAAGCCGACTTCGTTTCTTTTCTGTTTATTCTTAAATGATTTGTGTGCATCATTAATCAGCCATTCGATTTCTTTTTGGTCGATGTCTTCAACATCAACGCCTCTTTTTCGAATGCCTTTATTCAAGGAAGCAAGTACAGCGACAATATACCATAGCGCCATTAAGATGAAGCCAAAAAGAACCCCTGAAAAAAAGGTAATGATCCAACCTAAATCAATTTCGAATGGTCCAACTTGCCAAATCATAATAAAAGAACCCACATCCTTTACAATAATTATACTATAATTATCGCTAAAAGCGCATCCGAATAACTTGTCTAATCATTTAGAATATGGGATAATGGAAAGACGTAATGAAAGGGTATGGATTTATGGACAAACACTTAATCATCATTGATTTAGACGGAACGCTTTTAAACAGTCAATCAAAAATCTCAACTAAAAATAAGGATGTCATTAAAAAGTTATCTAAAAAAGGTCATATGATCGTACTAGCAACCGGCAGACCTTTTCATGCTGCAATCGATTACTACAATGAATTAGAACTTGATACACCGGTCATTACCGATAATGGCGGCAACATCAGAGAACCTAAAAATCCTGATTTTCAAATCGTTACCGACGGCATACCGGTCAAGATTTCTCACCAATTATTCAACTTTTCAAAACCACATTTAGAATCAGCTTTTTATTCTTTTGGTGACCATATTTATGCATATCAGTATTTAAACAGATTGCATGCCATTTTTATGGGTAGTCAAAATGCTAAAATTATTCATGCTGATTTTGATGAACTGCATCATACGCCAACCGGCATGATCTATTTGGTGTCTTATGCATTCAAACAGCAATTTGAATCTTATTTGACCAATGAACTAGGTAATGATGTTCAGTTTAGATTATGGGGCGAGGATTTCAAGCATTCAATTTATGAAATTTCTAAAAAGAATTCCTCTAAACTATCTGCCATCAAATGGGTATATAACCATTTTCAAATCAAGGAAGAAAATGTCATCGCCTTTGGTGATGGTTTAAATGACGTTGAAATGATTGGTGGCGTTCATTTAGGACTGGCAATGCCCAATGGTGTAGCTGAGGTAAAAGCTGTTGCTAAAGCGATATTACCTCATGATAACGATCATAGTGGTGTCGGTAAATTCTTAGAAAAGCATTTTAATTTAACAACATAACATTAAAAAAACATCACTTGAAAAGGTGATGTTTTTATGACAATTTCATAATTGATGCAACATTTTCTTCATTAAAACCTTTAGACAATAAATAGCGATATATTTTTTCCTGTTTCTTTTGGTAGGGTTCTTTGGCATACTTCTTTAAGGCAATAGAAAACTCTTTTCTTAAAGGGATTCTTTCATCATAGTTTTCCAATGCCCTATCGATGTCTTTTTGGTCAAACTCGTAGTGATTAAGTTTATGCAGAAGTTTTTGGTAAGAAAACCCTTGGTTCTGCAGATTTCTAATCATTTGATAATCATTGATGATCCGTTCTTTTCTAAGACGCATGATAAAGTCATAGGTGTTTTCCATGCCTTGCTCATTTAAGTATTTGATGACTTGGTTTTCAGATTTGCCGTATCCAGCAAAGCGAACCACTTTTTGATAGAGTTGATTAAGTTCTCTTTGTCTGGCAAGTAGTTTCACATCATCAACAACTCTGCCTGGAATTAAACGGTACGAAACAATCGTATCTTCATCAACCAAGATTTTTTGATTGTTTTCAAAGGTGACTTGATAATCTTTTTTCAGCTTTCTGATCTCGATGACTTTCATGAAATATCGTCTCGGTGGAATCCTTGACCAAGTACTTCTTTGGTTGAAAGGATCAAGGTAAAGGCTTTAGGGTCAAGTGATGTGATTAAATCTTTAATCTCATAGAGTTGATGACGACTCACTGTGGTAATAATCAGCTCTTTATCTTGATTAGAGTATCCACCTTTTACTTTCAGATGTGTGAGTCCTCTATCGATTTCTTCTAGAACAGCCTTTTTAATTGATTCTGGATTTTCCGTAATAATCAGTAAGGCAAACGCACTTCTGCCAAAGATGGCGGTTCTTGTAATCATATGAGCAGTAATTAGCATCGCCATAATCGCGAATAGTCCGTTTTGAAAACTAATGAGCATACCAAAGATAATGATGATGCCATCAGTTAAATAAACTGCCACCGAAAACGGTACTTTAAGATATTGGTTAATCATTTTCTGATAAACATCAATGCCACCGGTGGTTGCATTAAAACGAAGAACCAGTCCAATACCGGTTCCCACTAAAACGCCGCCAGCGATTGTTGCAACCAGTAACTGATAATGGGTATCAATCAAATTCATTAATAAATGATCAGATACGCCAAAAAACTCAAATGCTGAAACAAGCAGTGGTGCCATCAGCGTTGCATAAACGGTACGCAGGAAAAACTGTTTACCAAAAACCAGTCCACCAATAATCAGTGCTGTTAAATTGAGCATTAAATAAATGATTCCAAGTGATATCGGCAAATAAGGTTCAACCAATAAAGAAATCCCCATCATCCCACCAATGATCAAGCCAACCGGTTTTAGGAAAAAGTAAAAACCCATATGTAAAATCAAGACACCGGTGGTAATCAGTGCATAAGAACCAATTTTTTCTTTATTCATGATTCCTTACCTTCAAATAGGCATTGATGAATCCATCTATTTCGCCGTCCATGACTGACTGAATATTACCGACTTCATAACCGGTTCTATGGTCTTTAGCCATCTGATATGGCTGAAAGACATACGATCTAATTTGACTGCCCCAACCAATATCTGATTTTTCGCCTTTTAATTTATCAAGCTCTTCTTGTTTGGCTTCAAGTTCTTTTTGTACTAATTTTGACTTTAAGATACTTAAAGCTGCATCACGGTTTTTCAATTGACTTCTTTCGTTTTGCATATTAATGACGATACCTGATGGTATATGTGTCAGTCTGACTGCAGAATAGGTGGTATTGACCGATTGTCCACCAGCACCAGATGACTGAAAGGTATCGATTCTAATATCTTCATCCTTGATTTCAATTTCAACGTCATCGGCAAACTCAGGTGCGACATCACATGATACAAACGAAGTGTGTCTTCTTTTGTTGGAGTCAAACGGTGAAATTCTTACCAAGCGGTGAACACCGCGTTCTGATTTCAAATAGCCATAGGCATATGCCCCTGAAATGCGTAAAGTAACCGATTTAACCCCAGCTTCTTCACCTGCAAGATAGTTAAGTATTTCCACTTTAAAGCCCTTTAATTGGGCATAGCGTTGATACATGCGCATCAACATCCCACACCAGTCCATTGACTCGGTACCACCAGCTCCAGGATGCAGTTCTAAAATAGCATTTCGCTCATCATAAGGATCGTTTAATAAA
>CAZIZJ010000068.1:0-4772 GCA_964543675.1 uncultured Acholeplasma sp.
AGCTTAGGCTTAATGAGCAATCAAATGTCAATCTTTATTCCGGCAATGCTGGGGCAAGGGGTTAATGCAACCATCTACATTTTGATTTTTTTCCAATTCTTTAGATCAATTCCTCAAGTATTGACCGAGTCAGCAGAAATTGATGGGGCTTCACCAGTTGGCATTTTTGTTAGAATCAACTTACCTTTAGCCATTCCATCGATTGTTATTGTCTTTTTATTCTCATTTGTATTCTATTGGAATGAAACATTTATTACGAGTATTTTCACGGGTGGATCAACCACATTACCGATTCGACTGATTCAGTTCAGAAGTGCTTATCAAGCCTTGTTCCCACCAGGAACACCTGGTGCAGAACTGAATGAAGCAATCGTCCTTTCTGGTAATATGTTAGTGATTCTGCCATTATTATTTATATATTTTATTGGTCAGCGCCAGTTTACAGAATCAATTGACAGAACTGGTATTACCGGTGAATAGGAGGAAGAAAGCATGAAAAAAGTATGGATTTTCCTGGCACTCCTTGTCTTAGGTGCGTTAGTTACAGCATGTAACCCTGGAAATATAAATCCCCCAGTCAAAGAAAGAACAATTTTACCGATTGACGGTTCAGTCGTTCCTTACTTAGATGGCGGATATGTCAATGTTTGGGCAGATGAATTTGATGGCGAAACACTGGATTTAGCCAAGTGGAACTATGAAATCAATGCCTCAGGTGGCGGCAACCAAGAAGTACAGTATTATACTGGCAGCAATGCTATTGTTTCAGATGGTACGTTAAAGATTATTGCCAAGCAAGAAAACTTTGGTAATCGTCAATATACTTCGTCAAGAATTCAAACACGTTTCAAAGGGGTATTCAAGTACGGCAAGTTCCAAGCGCGTCTCAAATTACCGCAAGTGACTGGACTTTGGCCAGCATTCTGGATGATGCCAATGCATTCAGTTTACGGCGGATGGCCAAATAGTGGCGAGATTGATATCATGGAGTATGTCGGCAGAAACCCTGGTAAAGTCTTTTCAGCGCTGCATACAAGAAAATATAACCATCAGGCTAATCAAGGACTTGGATTTACCTATGATGTTCCTAATGAAACTGAGTTTCATGTTTATGAATTAGAGTGGTTGCCTGGCGAAATGATCATTCGTGTTGATGATGAAATAAAGGCACAGTTCAGATATATGCCGGGATTGAATCAAGATGTGCCGTACCATCATGTATGGCCATTTGAACAAGAATTCTTTATGATCCTCAATTTAGCTGTCGGCGGACTTTTTGGCGGTAACAACATTGATAACAGTGGACTGCCGGCTGAATATGAAATCGACTATATCAGAGTGTATCAAATTGATGCACCGTATGTTGATACCGGATCACCGTCACACCCAATCAATATCAATACAATGAACCAATTGGCAAACAGTATTTACTGGAATGCATCATCTGATGATACCGGTGTTGCCTTCTACGAAATATTTGTTGATGGTGCGCATCATGCCAATGCACCGCTGCATCAGCACACATTCAGCGGTTTAACTGGTGGCCAAACTTACCAAATTACCATTCGTGCCGTTGATTTGGCAGGAAATCAGTCACAATTCTCAGAACCATTTAGTTTCACATTTGCACAATAAATCATAGGAAAGCATCTCTAAAGGAAGAGATGCTTTTTTTAATCGCTTAACCGTGTTATCGTATTTGTTGAAAACGTTTTCTTATTATGTTATAATAATCCCATAAAATAGAGGTAAACCGATTTCCTAATGTGGAGGATGTATATATGAACTTAAGAAAAATAGGCTTTCTTGCAGTACTGTTCTTTTTTCTATTTGTGTTGGTGGCGTGTGAACCAAATGAACCGCCAGTACCACCAACCGAGGCAGAAATACAAGCAGCTGATTTTAGAGAACAAGTCGATAGTTTAGGCACTATTTCTTTAAATAGCCTAGCCAATTTACAAACATTAAAGGCAGCGTATGCTGTCTTGCCAGATAACATTAAAGCATTGGTTCAAGATGCTTATGCAAAACTTGTTGTTGCAGACCATACGTACTTTGGTTTATTGATTAATTCTTATGGCACCGTTGATCTTGCGGATAAGTCAGGTATTGATGCTGCACTTAATTATTACAATACCCAGCTGTTATCAAGAGATACTGCAATTACCTTAAAGCAGACGCTTGATGGGCATATTGCAACATGGCAAGCACTGGTTGATGCGCAGCTCGCGGTCTATAGTGCAGCCGTGGCTGAAATACCAACAACTAATTTAACTGGGGCAACGCTTGATCTGGCATTACAGAAGGTCAATGATGCCATTGAGAGCTATTCAGGACTTCATGTTGTTGTCTTACCTTATTCAACCAACATTAAATCAACCTTTGATCAAAAAGCAACAGCCGTCAACTTAGCAGTGACTGCTGAAATCAATGCATTTGATCAACTGGTTAATGCACTGCCAAGTAGTTTTACTGGCAGTGGTGAAGCAATCGATGATTTGCATCAAGAACTGTTAAGTGTGCAGGCAAGTTTAGATGCTTTATCCGCATACAACCGTGCTGGTGCAGCATTCAATTATAATGCACGTTTTAATGCACTGATTCAACCAGCCCTTGATTTAGAAAAGGAAGCGATGGATGCGGCCTTAGTGACTTTAACGGAATCTGTTAACGATGGTAAAGTAGTTAGTGCCTTTTTAGCAATCACTGCTGCAACCGAACATGCATCAAATTATTCTGAACTTTTCTTGAGTGGTTTAGGCGAGGAAATCCTTGATTTCATTGATGCACAAAAAGATAAAGTATTCAACGGAATACACGCTGAACTATTGGCATATATGGAAACATTAGAAGCAATTCCCGATTTAACGAGCAACATACTTGACGCTGAAGCAGCTTACCTTTACGTTTTTGAAGGGATCTTAGCAACTTATCCGGAAATTACTGACTTGCATGCAAACTTAGTGCCAGTGATTGATGATTTACGCAGCATGTTAGATAATTTTGGATTATTAGAAGCACAGGAACTCTTTGATTATGTATTGGAACTGCCAGAAACGGTTGATGCCTATAATGAAGAAGAAATCGCAGTTGTTGAAAATAAATTAGCAGATTTTAAAACCAATTATTCAAATCATGCCTATTCATTAGAAGCGGTAGCTAGTGCAATCGCAGCAGTTGAAGTACACTTATTTAATTTAAAGAATTTTGTTGATGAGGTTATCTTAACTCACGAAGTGATTTATGAGACACTGAACACTACCACATCCGAGTGGAGTGGTAAAGTTGTTGTCAAAGCAGTCGTTTATGCACCAAATGGTGATATCTTAACGGTTGTTGTACCAACCAGTACAGAAGGCACATTTATCCTTGTTGATGATTACTTCATCTTAGAAGTACCATTTACCAATGCGCCAGCACCAGAAACAACAGCAACCCCAGAAAATTCATTCTTGGTTACTTTTGGACAACCGCTCATTACATCAACCTATGAAAATACGATTGAAGTAATTACTGGTGGTAAAACAAATGAAGTAGTTATTTCCGCTAAAACACCAGTTGATCCGGTATCTGGATTTACATTTAATGAAGGCAATAATACCTTCACTTATGGGGCGAATCATGTACCGATGTCATACTTGGTTACCGTTTATTATAACAATGAAGTATTTTCAACCTTTGATATCAGAGTCAATAATCTGTCATTTACTGTTTCAAGACTTAGACGTGAATTTGCAAAACTAGACATGGTTGATGCTTCAGGCTATACCATTGACTTCAGCATTCAAAGAGTTTCATCACATGAAGCCTTTGCCAATTCAATTCCTTATGTTTATAGTGGACTTGTCATTTATCCGACTGTCGCTGATTTAATTAGACCAGTTGCAGCAACCGGCGTCATTAATATTGCAGCGAACAAGGCACTTGAATTAAACAGAATCGCGGCACTCTTTGATTTCCTTGACCCAGGTGTTGAATTTGTAAGAGTCTACGTATTTGACAGCAACGAAGGTTCACCATCAGCAGAAAACGCGCTTGACTACTTCGACATTTATGTTGAAATTGAAAACATCGCGGCAGAAACCCTTAATGGCAAATACAATCTTTATACCATCATCGATGGTCAGAAATTTACTTTCCTTGACATGTATGGCTGGAACAATATTTATGTTGAAGGTGTCACATCTTACCAAATGATTCAAAAACTATTGGGTGAAGATTATGATGAATTCCAGCAATACTGGATTGCTAACCAAGTCTTTGTTATCGCAGATGAAGAAAGCATCTATGACTTAAATGGACTGATTTCCCCTTATTCAACTAACTTCTTGCAAGAACAAATTCCAGTTGTTCCACAAGAAAGACCTGATGTATCCAACTTATTTGGATATAGCCAAGGCAATGGCTTTACGCCAATGGAATTTGATAGATTCGCACCAATGAGAATCAACTCAGTGCATCTTGATCACGTACTTATTAGAATTTATGCAACTAGTGATGCCAATAAGGATACCGATAGTATTGGTGAGTTTAAATTCTACTATGATGGCGCTGGCCGAATTCTGGCTGGTAGCACAACCTATACCTTAGCTGGTGGCGTTGGTAACTTCTGGTTAGATGCTACAGCTGTTAAAAATGTGATGACAGCTGCTTTAGGTGAAGCATATAATCCAACGCAATCCTACTATTTCTCAAATCAGTTGATTATTTCAGAAACAACTGATGCATTTGAACAAGACTCATTGATTTCTGAGATTCATTCGAATTTCTGG
>CAZIZJ010000068.1:4782-6858 GCA_964543675.1 uncultured Acholeplasma sp.
GCACCAGTCGTTCCACAACAAAGACCAGACGTTTCAAGCATGTATGCCTTTAGTGAAGGCAGTGGCTTCTCCAATTTCGCATTTGACAGATATGAACCAATGCGAATTAGTTCAATCCATATTGATCATATCATTGTGAGAATCTATACATCGGCTGCTGCCAATAAAGATACCGAAAGCATTGGAGAGTTCATATTCTACTATGATGGTGCAGGTAGAGTGAATGCTGGTGGCACCATCTTCAACTTAGCTGGTGGTATTGGTGGTTACTATTTGTTTGCAGCACCGTTTAAAGACGTGATGGTAGCAGCATTAGGCGAGGCATACAACCCGTCACAAGCCTATTACTTCTCAGCACAAATTATCATTTCAGAAACAACCGAAGCATTTGAAGAAGATTCATTAATCTCTGCACTTCATCCGAATTTTTGGAGAGAACTTAATTAACACCTTATTAAATTTATAAAAAATTCCATGGGAGGAAAAAATGGAAAATAAAAAAGAAAATTATGAAACACCGGAACTTGAAGTAATAGAAATAGATTTTGAGGGTTCTATTGCATCATCAGGTGTTGCACAATGGGAAGAGTTGTGGTGATCATATGAAGAAAATCATAACACTTGCATTAACACTTATAATGGCATTTACCTTCGTACTAACATTAGTACCAAGTGTTTATGCAG
This sequence comes from uncultured Acholeplasma sp., assembly GCA_964543675.1. Lineage (GTDB taxonomy): Bacteria > Bacillota_I > Bacilli_A > Acholeplasmatales > Acholeplasmataceae > Acholeplasma. The sequence continues at coordinate 5,467 of CAZIZJ010000068.1, forward strand.
AAGGACCGACGGCAACAGTTGATGTTGAACTGTATCTATGGTCTGACACTGAAGACTTTGAGACAACATTGCCAGCACCATATGGACAAGAATTTGAAGTTGATGCTAGCGCCTTTCTGGATGCTGGTGAACGTTTTGTTGCTTGGGTAGTTGATGGCGTTAGAGTAAACAATCCAGAAGATACAGCATTTGTAGCAACAAGCGACATGAAACTGTCATTGATATTTGCGCCTGAGGATGAATATGCAGCAGTATTCGTTGATACCAATGGACATGTCATTGATGTCGTTTATGTTGCGGCCGAAGAACCAGTTGTTGCACCAAGTCCATTGCCAGACAAACCTAATTTCGTGCTAGCATCACCAGCATGGGATAAGGAACTAGGAACAATTAGTGAAGACACTTTCTACAAGATCAGATATCAATTACATGAAGATACTCAGTTTTCAATTGATGTTGTTGGTGGTAGTGCATCAAACGATGAACCAACATATAATGATGTCGTTACATTAACACCAGCTGACCCAGAAAACTTTGTAGCATGGTTAGAAGACGGACAAGTGGTATCATTTGATCCGAACTATAAGTTCTCTGCATTATCTGATAGAGATTTTGAAGCATCTAATGATGAGTTGCTATTAGAAGCACCACTCGTTACCTTGCTTGGTGCTTTAGAACTTAGAGACGGCTATGAATCGTTCTTGGGTCAAGTTCAATTACCTGGAGGTTGGGAACTTGTTGAAGTTGGTTTATTACTAAGTGATATTGAAGCAGCACCAACCTATGCTACTGCAACCAAAATACTTAAATCATCAGCAATTCATCCAGTTACTGGTGAGTTCTTACGAAGTATTGCAGATGAAAATATGACTGAGTTTGTTAGAGCATATGCAGTTGTCAAAGATGCATTCAATGTGCTTTCGACTATTTATAGCGATGAAACCGTTGGTGCCACCTTACCTGTTGCCCTTCAAGATCATTTCCGTGTTGCTGGGCTTGGATCAGGATATTTTGCAATTGAAGTCAACAGAGTTGGAGCAGCTTCACCATACAATATTAGATCTAATTATGATAATGTTGAAGGATTAAGAGTCTTCGTATTTGATAATAATAACGGCACACCATTGGCTTCAAATGCGATTGCTTATATGGACATTCGATATAATGGCACTGATAATACTTATGTTTATGTCAATGGAAACTTCGCGCAATCATGGGCTCTTGCTAATGGGAATTCTAATGTTGACATGTATGAGCAACCATGGTTCTGGAGAGATAGACTACAGCATGCACTTGGTGTGGATTATAGTGCAAGTAGCACATACTACTTTGCGATGCAAGTAATTGCTAGAGAAGGTGGTACATTTACTGGTAATAGTGTATTAAGCGATT
>CAZIZJ010000069.1:0-6748 GCA_964543675.1 uncultured Acholeplasma sp.
TATGATGCTTAAAGGCGACACCTTCTTCTTTAATGTCTCTGATTTTTGCCAAAGAAAAGACTTGAAAACCACCGCTATCGGTTAATAGTGCACCATCCCACTTCATGAAGCCCCGAATGCCACCATGGGCTTTAACGATGTCTTCGCCGGGTTGTTGCCACAGGTGATAGGTATTGGCAAGAATCAAGCCTTCAGAAACTTCTTTTATTTCCTCTGGGGTTAATGTTTTGACAGTAGCAAGCGTACCAACCGGCATAAAAATCGGTGTTTCAAAGACACCGTATGGCGTGGTTAATTTACCGAGTCTTGCACCACTTTGTTTACAAACATGTAATACTTCGTATTTAATCAAAATATATTCACCTTCTGTGCTTGAAATTATAACATATTATGATAGAATTAAATAGGTAAAAAGCGGTATCCTAGTCAAACCCGCTTAAAAAAAACGAGGGAGAAATAATATGTTTAAAGATTTTTCGATAAGAGACCTTGCGATACAGGTCACGATTGCTGCCATCTACGTTGTTGTAGTGTTGGCATTTTATTTTATGAGTTTTGAAGTGATTCAATTTAGGATTGCAGAAATCCTTTTGGTTTTAGTGTTCTTTAATAAAAAGCACACCATCGGTTTAGTCGTTGGTACCTTTATTGCCAATTGGATTGGCATCTTCGGTATCATTGATGCCATTTATGGTTCCATTGCAACCTTAATTACATGTCTTTTATTAATCCAATTCAAGAAATATTGGATACCGGCAATTATCATCATACCTGCAGTCATCAATGGACTAATCATCTCGCTTGAAATTGCAGTGCTTTATGATCTTTGGCATGAGTTTTTTGTTAACTTTTTATGGATCGGTTTAGGCGAGTTAACGGTTTTAGTTGTGCTTGGTATACCATTTAAGTTGTTATTAGATAAATCTGAAGTGTTGCATATACATCTTAAGTAACTTTGTATTGATTTCATTCATCTTTATTTTTAAGCATCCACAAAATTCTTGGATGCTTTTTAAGTTTTTCGACTACTTGGTCATCAAATAATAAACTTAAATCGAATACTTTGTCATTCGCTTTTTTGACAAACATCACTTCATTTTCTTCAAACATAAAAACTTCGTCTAAAAATGCATTGACAATAGTCGCTGCTTCTTTAATATTAAGCTGTTCTTTCTTGCTCAATAATGGAATAAGTGTTTTTTTGATGACATAAAAAGTCATTTTTGTGATTTTCTGTTTTGCATTTTCCAATGCATCTTTTAAATCTATATCAGGATTTGAAAGCACTAAATAAAAAACAATCATGCTTTTAAGTAGTTTGTGGTCGTTTTTTGCTATTTTATTCTCCTTGACAATAAGGTAAGTATCATATAAATCACGGGGCACAGTTCTTGCAATCAGTGCATTGATTTTTGTTGCATACAACTCTAACTCACTGAGTATTGGAACTTCAATAATGTCAAAAAAAGAATGATTTAATACAAACATTTCAGGATCTAAGACGTGTTTTCTGTTTGTATAATTAATGTCAATCTTTATGTTATCTAGATTACCAGCAAGATTTCTATAACTGAAAATAAAGGAATCAAGTGAGTATGGAAACTTGCTATGCGGACTTAAACTATAAGTTTGAGACTGCATAAAACGAATCAATAGATCTTTGATTTCATTGCGTTTTTCCTGCATAATTTCTCTGTCCTCATCACTATGATAGTCAAAATCGATATCAACTGATAAACGTTTGAAATCAAAAATCGCAAGTTGCAAAGCTGTACCACCTTTTAACTTGAGGGGGTTAAAAACAGGATGACTCGATGTGAATTTTAAAATCTCAATCAGTCTAAACACTTTTTCTAAACTGTCCTTTTGAAACCCAGATGCTTGACTATAATCAAATAATTCTTTTTTTGTTAGCTTAAACATCGCCTTCATATTCTCCTTTGCTGGTTAACTGTTTAATGTACGCACTACTATATGCATAAAAATTCCAAGTTGAATCATAGACCAGTATTTCTTTATCGACTTGACTAAAATAGCCTAATACTTTTTCTCCTTTTTCTTTACATACGTTGAAAAAGTGATTAGAAAGTTTAAGTTTATCTTGAAAAAACGTCAAAATATAGCCGATTTTCTTATAAAGCAACTTCTGATTAATAGTTTCTAAATATCCTAGTATTTTGTTTTCTTCAATATAGGATACTAAATCAATACACTTCAAAATCTCCTCTAAATCGGATATCTTGTCTAAATCTTTTATAGAATCAACAATTGTGCGTTCAATACTGGATACTTTAATACCTCTAACGATTTCCACTTGTTCCTCATGCTTTGTTGGTAAATATTCAAAAGTTAATTCATTAAAATCGAAAGATTTGAATTTTGAGATACTTGATACATAAACGTATGTGTAAAGCTGATTATAATAACCATAGAATTCAAATGCAGAGCGATGAGAGATAAATGAATCTTTACTTATTTTAGATCCGATCATGAACTTATCTGCTAACAAATCGCCAGATGAAAAATCGATCACACCATAGTAATTGTAAGTAATCTTTTTTATACTTTTCTTTTTTACATAATTTTTTAAGATCTGTTTACTGATTTCACTGCTACCCGTAATCTTATCTAGATTACTTTTGTTGAAAACCTGTAACAATGATAGTTCTTGGAAATATTTCATGATAATCACCCACTGCTATATTACCATGTTACAAGTATATTTTCAATAATAATGTTTATTTTATCAACCCAAAAGGTATATTTTAATACCATATCGGTATAATATATAAAGTATATCTACTTTTTGAAAGATGTTTATTGGATATGATAAGCATGTAGTTTCCAAAGATTCATGTGCGATACAATTATAGTTATATTATATCATATAAACCTCTATACAAAGCCATTTATATAATGAAAATGAATGCGAGAAATATCATATATTTTCATTATTTTAAGCATAGTTATGAAGTTTTTTTTATAAAAAATATCAATTTATCTCACAATCTATGTTAAAAGAAGATATTTTGATATCGGCATTAACTGTTAAAGTATGCAATTATAGCTCAAACTATATAGGTTTTTAGATTGAAATGGATCTAGATAATCTGATTACGTATCTTTTTATGCACAGTTGCCATCGGCATACTATGCAATTCGCTATAAAACTCAAATCCAGCAGGTACTTTATGGGCAATGCCTTCATAGACTTCTATGTGCCAAATCAAATGGGTAAAAACGTGTTTTACAGAATTAAGTGGTTTTGTAATACTTAAGACAAAACCTAAATCATCTAATTTGTTTAATGCAGCATTCAAACTTTCTGCTTCTACTTGAACAAATTCATAAAATCCATTCAAAAGATCTTGGTTTCTTTTTCTTAAAACATACTGATTATCTTTTTTCAAAATAAAAGAAAAATAAGAAATCTCTTTTTGTTTCTTTAACTTGCTCATGACTGGATACTGATCCGTTGAATCTGTTTGATATGCTACACAAATCTCTTTTAATGGACACATATCACATTTTGGCTGAACTGGTCTGCAAACGGTTGCCCCCAGCTCCATCATGCTCTGGGTATAGTCGTGAGGATTATTGGATGATTCTATCAGTTTCTTGTTGAATATATTTAATTGCTTTTTGTTTTTATCTAACCGGTAGTCGTCTTTTAATCCGTAAACTCTAGATAGTACGCGAATGACGTTTCCATCGGTTGCAGGATATGCTAGATTATAGGCAATCGATGCGATTGCCCCAGCGGTATACATGCCAATACCAGGAATTTTTAGGAGTTCTTCATAAGATACTGGTAAAACACCATCTAACTGATTAAAAACGAATTCTGCGCCTTTTTTAAGCATTCTGAACCGTTTGTAGTATCCAATCCCTGCAACCGTATGCAATACTTCCTCTAAATCAGCATCACTTAAGGATTTAACGTCTGGATATTTATTTAGAAATGTTTCATAATATGGTAGCATCGTTTCAACTTGGGTTTGCTGCAGCATGATTTCAGAAACCCATATCTTATAGGGATCATCTGTCTTTCTGAAAGGCAGTTCTCTTTTGTTTTGGTGATACCAGTTGAAAAGCTTCGAATATTCCATAGTTACCTCTTAATGTAAGTCTATTGTATCAAAAGCCTTTAACAAAAATGTTAAAATGGTTTCAAAGCTATATTGCAGGAGGAACTGATGAAAGACATTATTTTAAATAGACGCTCAATAAGAAAATTTACGGACTATAAGATTTCGCAAGCTGAAATACTAGAAATGATTGATCTAGCACAACGTGCACCATCAAGCGGTAATTTTCAGCCTTGGCGATTTTTTATCATTGAAACAAACGTGGCTAAAGAAAAATTAAGACAAGCGATGCCAGGCAATCAACTGCAGTTAGATACATCATCACAAATGATCTTAATCACTGCAGATAAGCATAAGCATCAAATGGCAGAAACAATCTATGATAGAGCAGTTTTGGCTGGCTACATGCCAGAGGAAGTTAGAGCAAGACAACTGGCAAGAATTAAAGAAAATCCACCAAATACTGATGATCCAAAGTATATCAATGGTTTATTCTTAGATGCAGGACTCGTCGCAATGAACTTAATGCTAACTGCAAGAATTCATGGCTATGAAACCAACCCAATTGGTGGGTTCAACAAGGATTTAGTTAATGATGCTTTAGGCATTGATAAAAGGTATATACCGGTTGTTTTAATATCCATTGGTAAAAAGGATGATGATGGCTATCAATCGGTTCGCTTGAATGCAACCGAAACAACAACATTTATAAAATAAAACTTGGAATTCCCCAAGTTTTATTTTTATATAAGTGTACAGGATACCAATTGTTTAGATCATTTCACTGACTAAATCATTCATCAATGGATAGGATTTCTCTATTTATTTTCTCTAATATCTTTAATGCCAAATCAAAGGATTGTTTTTCGCTTGTATAGAGCAATTCCTCATGTAGGAACTCGTATGTTTTTTTTACTTCAATATCTAATTCATGTCTCCATGCATCAAAATCGTACGACTCCTTTGGGTTATATGCTGCTCTTAGATTTCTTTTTTCTAAGTAAGTTAAATCTGTATCTTTTGTTAGACGAATGATATCTTTAAATTGCTTTTTATTTTCAAGAAACGCAATGATTTCAGTATGTTCATATAGCTTAACAACATCATAAATATGTCTAGTTTTACTGATTATTGTTTTAGAGATGGCGTGTCTTTTAATCGCCATCAGTTTATCAACGAATGTTCGTGTAATATCTAAGACTTGAACTGTCACATCTCTAAGTTCGAAGCTTTTGATATCTACATCAGCTTGTCTGAATTCTAAGTATTCCTGAATATACGATTTTAGCGTTTTTTTGCATAGGGATATGGTTGAATATGTGATCCTATTTCAATTTTGATTTTATCTTGGTAATTATCTGTCCACACAAATATACTTTTGTTTCGCTGGTTTCTTTCAGAAAGAATTTTTTCTTTTTGAAATCCCAGTGTAAAAATTGATTCTATTATTTTTAGTTCTCGATCACAAAATCTATCACCCTGCGTTTTAGAAGGAATAAAAGTTAAATCAATATCCTCAGAGAATCTTTCGATACTGTTGGGATAACATTTTGATAAAGAAGTTCCACCTTTAAACACCACCTGATTTGCATATGTGCTATCTTGAAGTTTTTGTAGTATCATCACAATAAAATAATCTCTTTTAACTGCTGATTCCGGAATATTTTTATATTCAGCTGTCAAAGTAATTAAATCTCTAAACTCTTTATTCTTAAGATGTAGTTTCATTTAGTGAACTCAAATCTGGTATTTTATACTTAGAAAGTGATGATAAATGGTTATTAATATTATTTTCAACACCATATATTCCTAACAGTGCTTTTAAAAAGGCTAAAGTACTCTTCTTGTACTTTGTCGTTTTTAATACATCATCTAAAACCTTATTATCATAACCAGAAGCAAATTTCTTGATATGTTTAAAAAAGGCATGCGTATTTAAATCTTGAATTGAATAAAAGTTTTGTAGTATTTCAAATACTTCAATCATCTTTCTGTGCTCACTGTTTTTATAATTGATTGAACATTTGTATAAAAAAATATTTTTAATTTTTTGCTGATTGTTTTGCAGTTTTTCAACATAAAATACACGTTTTTTAGATATCTGTGTGGTTAATCCGTACTTATTGTAGAGTCCGTAACCGATTTCAATGTATTCGGTATGTTGAAGTAGTTGTGCTAGCAGTTCGTCCTCGCTCAAAGAAAGATTTCCATATTTGCTTTGCTCTGGTATGTAGTAGATACCTTTAGACACTTTACTGAGTGTCTTTTGTTTAACAAGTCTTTCCAAAATCTTATAGAAATTAATCTCGTTGACACTATTTTTAAGTGATGTATTGCAATACATGCTCGACGCACTAAATATTTCATTTTCATTGTGTTTTTTGATAATTGACATGACTCTATCTGATTGTCTCATATGTGATCTCTCCCTTCCGTATGCAATTATATGACTAAAATACGAAAATGTCAAGTTTATTTATATTTACTTGACAATGCGATGTATTAAAAACTTCAATTGAAGTTTTATTTTTTAGTATTTTGTTCAAAATTGATGTATAGGAATAATGCAAAATAGAGTCTGAAGAAACCTTCCTGTGTGCTTTCAGTCGATATGCCCAATTCTTTAATAATATCCAGTCGATACTTAACCGTATTATAAT
>CAZIZJ010000070.1:0-5272 GCA_964543675.1 uncultured Acholeplasma sp.
TTATTCGTTATATGATGGGCTATGCAGCAGCGATTTCTGTTGTACTTTTACTGATTGTGTACTTTTTATCGAAGGTTACATTTAAAATATTGGGAGAAAAGGAGTAGATTATGGCGACATTTCAAGGCACAAAAATTAATCCGTCGAGATTTCATCGCTCGCAAATTCCATTCTATTTGTTCTTAGTTCCGTTTGCAGCAGTCATGTTGTTACCGATATTATTTATCTTTAACCATGCATTCAAGCCGCAATCTGAACTTTTTGCATACCCTCCGCAATTCTTTGTCAGCAACCCAACATTCAATAACTTTACTGAATTAACTAGATTACTAGCATCATCTGATGTACCATTTTCTAGATACTTACTGAATAGTTTATTTGTCACAGGTATCGGGGTGGCGGTTGCCATTCTAGTCACTTGCTTATCAGCGTATGGCTTATCTAAACTTAAATTCAAAGGTAAAAAATTCTTGTTTGAGTTAAATACCTTGGCATTGATGTTCGTACCGATTGCTGTAGGCATACCAAGGTATATTTTGATTGCGCAAAGCGGCATGATTGATACTTATTTTGCCCATATATTGCCAATGATTTGTATGCCGGTCGCGATGTTTTTAGTGAAGCAGTTTATCGATCAGGTACCTAATGAATTGATTGAGGCCGCCAAAATTGATGGGGCTTCAGAGATGCAAGTATTCTTTATGATTATCATGCCAGTGGTTGCACCAGCGGTAGCAACCGTTGGGATTTTAGCGTTCCAGGCATTATGGAATGATGTATCAACCTCCATTTTATTTATTAATGATGAAAGTTTGCGGACACTCGCCTTTTATATGATGAGTATTACATCCTCAGCAAATAGCGTTGCCGGACAAGGGATGGCAGCAGCAGCAGGACTGGTGATGTTCTTGCCGAACTTAATCCTATTTATTATTCTGCAATCTAGAGTGATGAATACCATGGCGCATTCGGGGATCAAATAATGAAAAAAATTGCGATACTAATCTTTTTAGTTATTCTTGCAACATTATTTGTAACGCCAACGGCACATGCCAATGCAGGAATACCTTATCAGACATTTACATATTCGTCATCAACCAGAAGCTTTATTGGCACGCAAGATGCTTATATGCCTTTATCTATCCAAAGTTTATTGGGTAGCGAGCTTTTAGCGAGTCCAACCGATATTACTGTTGATGTAAATGACAACGTTTATATTGCAGATACCGGCAAAGTAATTAAGTATTCACTTGAATTTGATACGACGACTGTCATTGGTCTAGGTATTCTAGATAGACCAACCGGTGTTCACGTCGACCGTTTTGGTGCTTTATATGTATCAGACATGGGTACTAAAAAGGCATATAAATTTGTTTATAACGACATCACCGAAACATATCAAGTAGCGGTTGAATACGTTAAACCAGTAAATACCCCGTATTTTGATGCAGAGGATCCATTTGAACCAAGTAAAATCGTTACTGACCGTGGTGGTCTGGTCTACGTGCTTTTGGCTGGTAACATCAATGGTTTAGGTAAGTTTGCTAATAATGGAGAGTTCACTGGTTTCTTCGGTGGTAATCAATTGCCGGCGACCTTTGAAAACTTCATTCGTTCAGTATTCTTTGATGAACAACAAAGAAGAGACTGGTTCAGGATGATTCCACCACCAGTATATAATATTGGGGTTGATTTAGACGGACTGATTTTAACGACGACCAGAGGTAGCTCAGGCTATTTGAAACTGAATGTCGGTAATGTTGTCTTTAATCAATCACAATGGGGCTATTCAAACATTGAAGACCTTTTTGTTGGACCTTTTAATACGATATTTACTATCAACTCAGAAGGCTACATTTCAGAATATGCTGCTGATGGTTCAGTACTCTTTGTCTTTTCTGGACCAGACATTCATAATCAAAAAGGCTTATTTAAATCACCAACCGGCATCGCTGTTGACTCCAAGAACAATATTTATGTTGTTGATAGTCAAACATCAGCGCTGCAAGTATTCATTCCGACTGACTTTGCCAATTTAGTACATGAAGCAATCAACTTATATCAAGAAGGACAATATGCGATTTCATTAGAGCCATGGCAACAAGTCTTGAAGATGAATGCCTTATTTGATGTTGCCAATCAAGGGATTGGCGATGCCCATTATTCACTAGGTAATTACGATGAGGCAATGAATGCTTATATGATTGCCAGAGACCGTAATGGTTATTCCAATGCTTACTGGGAAGTCAGAAATATAGCGTTATTGGCATCAGGACCAATTATTATTTCTTTAATCTTAGTGTTTATGCTCATGTATGCATTGAACCGTTTTGTCCCAATATTTAGATATATGAAGATTCCTTTCCAAAAGGCCAATCAATACTTAAAACGATTTACAACCTATAATGAAGTGCTTTTCGGTTTCTACATCATGAAGAAACCAGGCGATGGCTATTACGGCATCAAGCGTGAAGCAAAGAGCAGTAACTTAACAGCATTCATTTACCTCTTTACTTTCTTCCTTGTTTATTTAATTTGGATCTATAATACCAATTTCTTGTTCAATGATGTCATTGCCGCAGAAGTTGATCTTTTCGAACAAATGATTTTTGTTTTTGTACCATTTACTTTATGGGTGCTAGCCAACTACTTAGTTTCTAGCATTAGAGATGGTGAAGGTAAACTAAGAGACGTCTTCCAAGCCAGTGCGTATGCATTGCTGCCGATGATTATTACGTTGCCGCTTTTGACATGTATTTCACAGGGATTAACCAATAATGAAGCATTCATCTATGATACAATCTTTAATCTTGGATTGATTTTAACTGGTGTCTATATATTTGCCATGGTCAAAGAGATTCATTTCTATGGCACCAAACAAACACTCGGCAACATTCTTATTACGTTATTTACAGCAATCATGATTTTGGTGTTTGTTGCAATCATCTATTTACTTTTAAGTGAAGTTTTTGGCTTCTTCATTGATATTTATCGGGAGGTGACTAGCCGTGGTTAAATACTTAAAACACGCACTTGTATTACTGCTTTTTATCAGTGCAGTCTTAACTGTTAGTTTTGCAGCTAACAGTGGCGATACAATGCAATCAACAGGAACATATGGCGATAATTTCCCTTACATCGATGAGATGGTTTTAACATCATCAAGATATACACAGACTGATGATGTTGATCCTAATGTTTTAGATGATTATTTGAATCTTTATAAGATCAATTATTCATTAGAAGAACTTGAATTGATGGGCTTTAATCATGTCCTTGAAAATGATAACTTCATTTTATACTTTGAAGAAGTATCTTTCTCAATTATGCTTTATGACAAACAAGGCGATTTTTACTGGTCAAGCCGTGGTGAAGGACTGGTTCCTCAAGATGCCAACATTAGTACCAGAAATCGAATTAATTCAGGGATTATTGTTGATTATGCAACAATGGCACGACCAGATATTGTTCGTACGGACTCGCTTTTATCAATCACTGAGGCAACCTATCAAACCAATAATGAAGAACTACCTGAAAGAATTAGACCGTATGTCATTACACCGTCATCGGTATCTAGTGCGTATGTCGATGTTTCAACTGAAACGATTGGCAATACATTGGTGGCAGAAATTCAAATGAAAAGCTTTAGACAAACTGGATTTAACATTCCGATTAATTTCAAATTTATTGTTGAGGTGACTTTAACCGATCTAGGTATTGAGGTTTACATTCCGACCGAACATATCGTTGATGATGTCAATAATCATCGTATTTTAAGTATTTCAGTATTCCCGTTCTTTGGTTCAACCAAACAAAACAGAGTACCTGGATATTTTGTGGTACCAGATCAAATGGGTGCCTTAATTAGACTTAATACACAGTATAGTTCACAAATACCAGATATGCCGTTTTATTCATTCGACTACGGTTATAATGCTAGACAATCTGGCACATCGCTTTCAATGCCGATGTTTGGTGTTGTGCACCAAGTCGGTGAACATGCCTTTTATGCCGAAATCAAAGAAGGTGCTGAAACCTCTGCCCTGCAATTATTCTTATGGAATCAAAATTCACAGTTCCAGCGAATCAACGCTAAATTCAATTTAAGACAGCTTTACCGAACGGTCATTGACAGAGCCGGTAATGGTGTACAGGCAATTTTATCGAATCATACAGCATCAGATTACCGAATTGCCTACTATATGTTAAATGACGATGATGCGAGCTACGTCGGCATCGCCAAGGATTACCGTGATAAATTGATTGATAGAGCGATACTGACACCAAGAGAACTAACGAATAATAATGGTATTCCAATGCAATCAACATTTATCTTATCTGATCAGGAGCCATCATTTATTGGTACTGCTAAAGTGACGATGACGACAATTGATCAGGCAATCGATATATATAACACATTAAAAGAAGCAGGCATCTTGAACCAACAAGTCAATTTACAAGGTTGGAGCAATGACGGTAACTTAATCAATACGCCGTTTAACTTCAATTATGTTGAAGATGCATGGCGTTTAAGGATGCTTGCTGATATTGTCACCAATGACGGCAATACCATCTATTTAGAAAATAATTACGTCTTATCAACCGAAAACTCATCAAGAATCAACTACAACACCGATATTGCTTATGGACTGAATAAATTAAGAATTACCTTTGGTACCATTGGTGCCAATCGTAACGCGATTGAATATCGATATGTTTATCCACATCGCAGTTTTGAATTAGTATCAGCTGATTTAGGACATATCAATGATTTACGGATGTCTGGAATCCATCACCGTTCACTAGGTGTTGACTTAGTCACTTATATGCAGCACAATAATGTCTATGAGGCCAGTGAAACGATGTATTATTATCAAACAATTGCTGGAATGACTGAAAAGACATCGATTGCAGCACCTAACCTATATCTTTGGGAACATATCAATGCGTACACCAATTTAAGTATCGCCAACGATCAGTATAACTACTATACCGATTTAGTACCACTGATTCCAATTATCCTAAAGGGTTCAGTATCTTACTTCTCTAATTACTTGAACTTTAACGTGTTAGGTGAGCAACATATCTTACAAATGATTGATTTTGGTATGAATCCAAGTTATATCTTTACCCATGAATCAACCTATAAGATGCGTTATACCCCGTCTTCATTCTACTTTACGACCAAGTACGCAGATTATGCCCAAGAGGTAGCTAGTAACTTCGCTTATTTAAATGAACCATTAAGTGCAGTCATGGATGCTTATATTGA
>CAZIZJ010000070.1:5282-6726 GCA_964543675.1 uncultured Acholeplasma sp.
TGCAAACCGGTGTGGTCAGAGTGACTTACTCCAATGGTGTTAAGATTTATATCAACTATACGAAGACACAGGTTGTCGTCGGTAGTGTTACCATTGAACCAACAGATTATAAGGTGGTGGTTTAGTCATGCAAAAAGCACATATTAAAACACCGAAAACAAAAATATCTAAATTTACTGGACGCTATAAACGTGAAATGATGTGGGGCTTCATCTTTATTGCCCCATGGATTCTTGGTTATGCCGTATTTACCCTTTATCCAGTATTCTATTCATTATATTTATCATTCCAGGAAGCATACTTTAATGCGCAAACCGGCATTACCACCAGCTTCGTTGGTTTCGATAACTATTTATCGGTTTTCAGAAATCAAAATGTTCTACCGCTTTATATCGGTTATTTAGGCAGAATTATTTTATCAGTGCCGTTGATTATCGTTTTCGCGATTATTATTGCTATTCTGATTAATCAGCCGATTAAAGGTAAAGGCATTTGGCGAACCATCTTCTTTTTACCGGTGGTTATTTCAACGGGACCGGTTATTGCAGAATTAACGATGCAAGGAGCAACAACATTGCCTTCTTTGGAAGACAATGCAGCCATTGACTTTATTGCCAACAACTTAGGTGCCTGGATAGCAGATCCGGTTACTGAACTGATGCAATCATTGCTGCTAATTTTGTGGTATGCCGGTGTGCCAATCCTAATTTTCTTGGCAGCGCTTCAGAAGACTGACCGCTCAATTTATGAGGCAGCATCGATTGATGGTGCATCCACTTGGGATACTTTCTGGAAAATTACTTTACCTTCAATGATGCCGTTTATTTCGGTCAACATCATTTATGTGGTGGTGACGATGTCACTATCAACCAGTATGTCCGGTGTCTTGGAAGAAGCCAGAGGACACATCTTAAATGGTGGCGCGGACTCCAACCGTTATTTCGGTTTTGGTTACGGTGCAGCCATTACCTGGATTTACTTTTTCATGATGGTATTAGTCATCTTAATTTTTGTCGGTATCATATCGATTAGAAAGGGGGAAAGACATGCAAGAAGAGTTGAACGTAAACGTTACAGAAAAGCAATCAACAAGATTCAAAAGTAAATTTCGCCGAATCGTTTTCGGTATGAATTTTACCGATGGGCTACTATATAAGATCGTCATCTATACCCTTTTGGTGTCGTTTGCTTACGTTTATTTGTATCCAATTTTATTTATGGCGGTTAACTCATTCATGGGGGTTGATGATTTAATCAATCCTGGGATCAGATGGGTACCAACGAGCTGGCAGTTTTCAAACTATGAAGCAGCCATTCAAGTACTTGATATGCCGGGCAGTATTATATCGACTAGTTGGTATGTCTTGCAGGCATCCTTTTTGACCACGGTTTCATCAGCAGTCATTGGTTATGGCTTTGCCAAATTCGATTTTCCTTTCAAAAA
>CAZIZJ010000071.1:0-6410 GCA_964543675.1 uncultured Acholeplasma sp.
ATTTTGAGGATTTTTATAGTGGTCCATAATGACTTCTCTATATAGTGTTTTTAAGTCCATATTATTCCTTTCAAAGTGTCTTAAAGAAATCTCTTGTTTCTTTCACTGCTTTAATAAAAATATCACAATCATCTATTGTATTATATACTGCAACTGAAGCTCTGACTGTTGAATCCTGATTCAAGTACTTCATGGTTAGTTGATTACAGTGATGTCCCGCTCTAACCGCCACGCCATACTGATCTAGAAAACTGGCTGTATCGTGCGGATGCACATCTTTAATATTAAAGGTGATTAATCCGGAATCAGCATCTTGATTATAAATCTCAATACCGTCTTCATCTTTCAAATGACTCACGATATAGTTTTTAAGTTCTACTTCGTGCTGATGGATTTTTTTGAGTCCAGTTTTTGATAAGAATTCGATTGCCGCACTCAAGGCAATCGCCTCAGCAATTGCTGGAGTGCCCGCCTCAAATTTATAAGGCGTTTCTTTGTAGCTAGAACCATTTAGATTGACCTTGTCAACCATTTCACCGCCAAATTCAGCTGGCGTTAATTTTTCTAATAAATCAAATTTGCCAAATAAGACGCCAACGCCATTTGGTCCATACATTTTGTGCCCTGAAAATGCCAGGAAATCAACATCTAATTTTTTGACATCGGTTTTAAGATGGGAAATGCTTTGTGCAGCATCGACAACAACCAATGCACCAACTTGATGCGCCGCCTTAATCATTTCTTTAAGCGGTGTGGTAAAACCCATGACATTAGACAAATAATGCGTTATGACCAGTTTTGTCTGATTGCTTAAAACCTTTTTAAAGTTAGTCAGCGTGATTTTACCGTCTTCAAGCGGAATGAATTTCAAGACTGCCTGTTTTTGACTGGCAAGCTCTACCCAAGGCAACAAATTCGAATGATGTTCCAATTCGGAAATAATGATTTCATCACCTGGATTAATGGTTTCTGCAAGTGATTTTGCTAGCATGTTCAAACCATGTGTCGTTGATTTCGTAAAAACTACTTCTTTTTCATCAGCGTTAATGAAATCTGCCACTGTACGTCTGGATTGTTCATAAAGTTCTGTGGCATCACTTGCTAGCTTATAGACGCCGCGATGGACATTGACACCGTTGAATTTTAAGTAATCGGTGAGTTTGTCAATGACGCTTCTATGTTTTAAAGCCGATGCAGCCGAATCAAAAAAACGAAGTTCAGGATATTTTTTAAATATTGGAAATTGTTTTTTGATTCGATCGACATTTAACATTTATATTCTCGCATTCACTAGATTTATGACATTATCCTTAATCGATTCATCATCTATCTCATCGATGACTGGCTGTAAGAAACCATTAATGATTAATTTCTGCGCTTCTGCTAGGGTCAGTCCTCTGCTTCTTAAGTAATACAACACTTCTTCTTCAAGCTTGCCTACCGTTGCTGCATGTCCAGCTTTGACATCAAATTCATCAATGATCAAAATTGGATTGACATCAATTTGTGCAGCATCTGATGTAATGATGCCTTTTAATGTTTGGTATGCACTGGAGTTTTTCATGCCTGCCTCAATTTGACCGACACCATTGATTCTGACAATGCCGTTTTCGCCTGCAATACCGATATTGGTCATTTCAGCTGTGGTATTTGGTGCATAATGGGTCATATGGACATCAAGACTTTGTTCATTGTTTAACGATGAAACGGTAATTGTTCTGACCTTAAGGTTGGCACCTTTACCAGTCAGATCCAAATGCAGTTTCGCGTCAATGATATGACTGACAAATCCACCAATGAATTCCAGGTTAGAATCTTTTAGACTTTTGGATTTGAAATTTAATACTGATTTATCTTTTTGAATGTCTGCAATAAATAGAAACTTGACTTGTGAGTTGTCTTTGGTTTCTAAATAAATATCATATACTGATTCGCCTTTTTCATGATCTTCAATATCTAAAATGATTTTAGCACTGGCACTTTCTTCAATAATGATTTTTAGTTCAAGTATTGCACGTTTGGTAATTTTAATGGTGAGTGTTTCATCTAAGTGTTGGTTTTTAAGGATACGAACCACTTGATTGTCATAGGTTACACCTCCTGGTGCAACAAGTGACTGATGGTTCTCGTTGATATTAAAATAACTCATATCGTTTCTTTACCAACTTCAAAATCAATACCTAATTCATCTTTAATCCACTCATAGCCATTTGCATCAATTTTTCTAATTAATTCTTGTCCGCCAGTCAATACGATCTTTCCATCAATCATGATATGAACATGTGTCGGTTTAATGTAATCTAATATTCTTTGGTAGTGCGTAATTAAGATACAACCAAAATCAGGTGAAATCATTGAATTGATGTTTTCGCCGACAATACGCAGCGCATCAATATCCAAACCAGAATCGATTTCATCTAATATCGCAATTTTAGGTTTCAATGTTTTTAATTGTAAAATTTCATTTCTTTTTCTTTCGCCGCCAGAAAAACCTTCATTCAAATAGCGATGCGGCAAATCTTCGCGCATTTTTAACTCGGTTGCATTTTTTTCATAATCCATAATGAATTTGATTAACGGTACGTCTTTACCGCTCACTGCCTTTAAAGCACTGCGCATGAAATCAGAATTGGTAACACCGGATACTTCCTGTGGATATTGCATCGCCAGAAACAAGCCGCTTCTTGCGCGCTCATCAACTTCCAGCTCCAATAAGTTCTCGCCGTCCAATAGGGCTGTGCCTTTGGTTACTTCATATTTCGGATGTCCCATAAGTGCCGATGCCAAGGTTGATTTTCCGGTGCCGTTTGGTCCCATAATCGCGTGAACTTCACCCGATTTAACTTCTAAGTCAACACCCTTTAGTATTTCTTTTCCTTCGATTTCTACATGTAAATTCTTAATTGTTAATACTGACATAATTGCTCCTTTAATTGCTTTTGCTGTTAAAATTATTATAACATTATTGACCGATATTCAAGTTCTATCTGCCATATTTATAAAAACAAGAGTTATCAACTCTTATTTTTAAGCTTCGTGATTATAGACAATTGGTCGATTGAGTGGATTCCATGCATTAATCCATGTATCAGGAATGACACTGTGTCCTGTGTAAATCGTTAATGCAGTGCACCCAAAAAAGGCATAGCGACCAACATGGGTGATGTTCGATGATAGATAGATTGATGTAAGTGAATGGTTTTGACCAAATGCACCTTCTTCGATTCGAATAACCGTTTCAGGCAAATTGATGGATGTTAACTGCGATGTACCATAAAATGCATAATTTCTAATATATTGCAAGCCTGTACCTAAAACTACGGTTTCCAGTTCATTCGCATTTTGGAAAGCATATCTTTCAATTGAAACCAAACTATCGGGCAAGGTAATCGATTTTAATTTTCTATTATCCTTAAATGCACTTTCGCCAATATAGGTGATGTCGCCTAGAATAGTTATTTGTTCTAGATTTGATGCACCATTAAATAAGTTTTCTCCAATAAAGGTAACGCCTTCTGGGATTACAACCGATTCCAAACCAGTGTTTCCCATGAAAGTTCTGCCGCCTAGATGCGTGAGTGTATTCGGCAAAGTGATGCTTGTTAGTGCAGAATTTTCAAATGCACCGCTATAGATTGCTGTCAGTCCTGACGGTAAATCGATTGATTCTAAGCTAGTCGTTCCTTTGAATGCATTTTGACCAATCGTTTGTATATGATCAGGTATCGTAATATCGGTAAGACTTCTGTTATCGGCAAACGTATATGCCGCAATATCATCAATGCCTAGCGGCAGGACAACATTATTCAATGCGTAATTGTTTCTAAATGCACCTTGACCAATATACGTAATGTTGTCAT
Organism: uncultured Acholeplasma sp.; assembly: GCA_964543675.1. Classification (GTDB taxonomy): domain Bacteria; phylum Bacillota_I; class Bacilli_A; order Acholeplasmatales; family Acholeplasmataceae; genus Acholeplasma. Next base: position 3,861 of record CAZIZJ010000071.1, read on the forward strand.
GAAAAACAATCTCAGTTAAATTTTCAGTATTTTTGAATGCTTCTTCACCAATCTGTGTTACCCAATCAGGAATTGTAAAACTTTCCAATGATGTGGCATATTCAAACATGTTGTGATTGATATATGTCAGACTGGTTGGAAAATGAATTTCTCTTAGGTTACTGGTGTAGGCAAATGCGCCAACGCCCATGCTGTTCACGCCATCGGGAATAATAACTTCTGTTAATCCAGAATTATATGCAAAAGCATAACTGCCGATATGCGTAACTGTTTCCGGAATATCAATATGCGTCATTGCTGTATTTTGGTAAAAAGCAAAGTTGCCGATCGATTCTAGCGTATCCGGCAAATCAACTGTCGTTAATGCAAAGGTATAGGCAAAGGTATTGGATGGCAATACGGTTAAGTTTTGCGGCAATTGTACGGTTACCATATTATAGTTTTGGTAAAAGAGTCCGCTGCCAATGGTTGCTTCCTCCGGCAGTATCGCACTAGTCAATGTTGAATTTCTTGCAAATGCCTGACTGCCGATTGATTGTATATGATTGCCGACAACAATCGTTTCAATGCCTGTACTTGCAAAAGCCATCGGACCAATCGATACAACTGGTTTATTATTAAGTATTTCAGGGATAACGACATTGGTTTCGGACGATCTATAACCAATAATCTCAACGCCGCCATCAACATCCTTAATCATGAACATGATGTCAGGTGTTTTGATGGTATAGGCCAATAAAGATAGTAGCGTAAGGAATAATCCACTTCCCAATGTAAGGAAGTTTTTTGCTTCTCTGCTTGATATGATAAAAACAAGACCCGCACCGAAGGTAAAAAATCCCACCATCAGCAGCAATAAAAGCGGTAAAAAAGAGACACCGTTGTAGTAAGGCAATAACGCTGAGACTGGCAATAAAATGAGCATTGAACCATATAGCATGACGATATTGGTCATATATGCGTATCCGATTTTATACCAATAACGGTTTCTATTGATTAGTGATACAACAATAAAGACAAGACTACTGAAAAAGAGTCCCAGCCATAAATAATTGTTGATGATGCTAATCGTCATTGCTAAAACAAAAAAGAGCACTGCGATGATTGTAGAAGGTAAATGAAGGTGATAGTTCTTCACTTTGCTGGTCGACATGTAGTGTCCGTCTTTCATACCTTCTCTGTATAAAGACAGCGCATGTTTATAGTCTTTTTTTACCCCTAAACCAAGTTCATGTTTTAAGGCAAGTCTGTAATTGTCATTTTCTTTGAATCGCTTATCGTTTGTTGAAAACATGACACACCCTTAATTAATCAATATGATTAAAGTTATTAATGCTGGAATAAATACCATGGCTGCACAAAGATATGCAACCCAAATGAAAAAGCTGGATATTTGATTGTCCTGAACTTTTTTCATGTACGTATAATAATCATCTTTCGGTCGTCTGCCGATGAACATCAGCAAAAATGTCTTTGTGCCGTGAATCAATGGAGAAAAAATATTGTAGTTATAAACCGTTAAGATCCATGCAACTGCGAACTGAATTGTAAAAGCAAGCCATAGTGCATCGCCTACTGCCATTAAAGACGTATCATCCTGCCAAAAAATGCCGAACCAAAACAAGAAACCGTTTGTAATCAATGCATACAATAAAACACCAACGGCTATTTTAATTCTTTTTCTTCGTAGTTTCTTTTTTCTTTCTTCTTCCGTCAAAACCTCAGGTTCTTCTTTTGGAAGCTCATTGACAGTTTCTTCCAGAATAAAAGTTTCTTCTGGTGCCGGTTCAACTAGTTTAAATTTAGATTTATTGTCATTTGATTTCATTTGGCTCTATTTTCACCTCACATAATCGCTTGATTGTTTCAGATGCATAATAGTAGTATCTATTCGGATAAGCTTTTTTAGGTCTTAAATAATAGATAGTACCTTCATCGACAAACAAACCACATGTTATATGCAACAATGTACCGTTAACCTGATGAAAGTTAATGATTTGATCTGCTTCTTTCTTTGCATCTTCACTGTATTTGCCATACTTTTTAAATTGCAATACAATTTGATTTTTAACTCTTTTGATCTCTTGATGCTTCTTATAGATTTTTTCAATTTCTTCGTTAATATAATCTGAATAAAAATCAAGTGCATCGTCTTTTGCCATAATGACGACAATCAACGATTGACTAGCTGATACAAGTCCTTTGAGTTTTTTGCTGAACTGATAGTATAGGACAAAATCTGCATGTGTTTTACTTGATGTAAATCCCTCTTCAGAAAGATTTTTAAAGAATGTTGGCGTAAACGGCTTAACCGGAACCTTAAATCGTCCCATGTCATCTGCAAGCATGCGGTAGTAGCGATAATACATTAAATTGGTTACCGTTACTGATTTAGTCACTGTAATTAAAACGATATAAATGAATGCCAGCAATAAATATACGGAGATGATAAAATCACTGCCGAAGCCTAAAAATTCAAATATAAAATACAAAGCAATCGGCACTAATATACTGACAAAGACGAAAAAGAGATGTCTATCTCTTTTTCGT
>CAZIZJ010000071.1:6420-6643 GCA_964543675.1 uncultured Acholeplasma sp.
TTAAAGTATCTTAGTTGTTCGGATATTAGATTGGTTGCCATTGTGCGTATAGTGTGACTTGTTGCGTTCTTGTCCAAATTGACCCGTCCTCAATCCAGGTTCCAGCACCATCTGCTCTGGTATTCCATCCAATAAATGTATAGCCTTGCGTATTATCAAATGTCGGGAATGTTTCACCATAGATGACTTCTGTGCCATATGCATATGTTGCTGATCTAGGGTT
>CAZIZJ010000072.1:0-6619 GCA_964543675.1 uncultured Acholeplasma sp.
ATTTACTTTCCTCCTGTGTAGATGTATAAATTATATCATAATAAAGCCATTAATGCAAGGTTTTGCTTAAATGGTCAGTCAATTGTTTCCGCTTTCAATTCGCGTGTCAACAGTGTAGTGATGGCATCACTCACACTCACTTGATTGAAAATAACATCATATGCCACTTCAATAATTGGCAATTCGATACCAGAACTGATGCATAAATCCTTGGCAGCCTGGATGGCTCTTACACCTTCAACCACCATTTTTGACTCACTTAACACCTGTTCAACCGGAACGCCTTGACCGATTCTTAAACCAGCACTGAAGTTTCTTGAATTAAGCGAAGATGCAGTAACGATTAGATCGCCTACTCCCGTTAAACCAAATGCAGTTTCTCTTTTACCACCCATTGATACGACAACTCTAACGATTTCTAAGATGCCTCTAGTGATTAACGCAGCTCTAGCATTTTCTCCTAAACCAAAACCGGTCATTACTCCAGAAACAATGGCGATCGCGTTTTTAATCGCTCCACCAACCTCACAACCGACTAAATCATCTGAAGTGTAGACTCTTAAATATGAGCGATTAGAAAACAGTTTCTGCACAGTTTGGGCGAACCACGAAGTTTCACTGGCAGCAGTAAGTACGGTAAGTTTTCTAACAATTACTTCTTCTGCATGCGATGGACCAGTAAGTGCTGCGTATGCGCCAAAAAAGTCAGCTTGAATCTCATCTGCAACAATCTCTGATACCCGTTTTAATGTGTTCGGTTCAATGCCTTTAGAAACGTTGATGAAATAAAGTTTTCTTGCTGCCAACAAATTAATCTCTCTTAATGATTCACGCATGAACTTGGTTGGTACAGCAAGTACGAGGTGATCAGAAAAATCAAGTGCTTCCTTTAAGGTGTTTGTTGCCAAAATCCCTTGGATTTTCGCCTCAAAAAACGGATGTTTTCCTTGATTAATCATATCAACCGTCTTCTGATTAATGTCATAAACTAGCGTTTCATGACCATTATCGGTTAAAACTTGAGCGAGTGTGGTTCCCCAAGAACCACCACCAATTAAACTAATCTTCATAGGATTCCTTCTTTCTGAATGCAAATTTAAGTGGAGTACCAGTTAAATCAAATGTATGTCTAAACTGATTTTGTAGATATCTTTCATATGAAAAGTGGATGTAGTGTGGATCGTTAACAAAAATACTGATTGTTGGTGGCTTAATGCCAATTTGTGTACCATAATTGAACTTCGCCTTCCCTTGATTAAAGACCGAAGGTGGATTCATCGCAACTGCATCCATTAGTGTTTCATTGATTAACTTAGTTGGCAGTTCTTTGGTGAAATTGGTATAGACTTCATTTAAGACTGGAAACAAGGTATGAATCCGTTGTCGTTCTTTGGCTGATAAAAAGACAATTGGTGCAAATGGCAAAAACTTAAACTCGTCCCTGATTTTTTCTTCAAACTTTTTCATCGTCTTGTTGTCTTTTTCAACAATGTCCCATTTATTGACAACAATGATACATGCACGCATGTATTCTAAGACGTAGCCAGCCACATGGGCATCCTGTTCTAAAATGCCTTCATTACCATCAATCACTACTAAAGCAACATCTGCTCTCTCTAAAGCAGTCAATGCTCTTAAAACTGCATACTTATCTAGATTTTCATAGATCTTGCCACGCTTTTTAATGCCGGCGGTATCAATGACGGTATACTTTTGTTTATCTTTGGTAAATGTGGTATCAATAGCATCAGTTGTTGTTCCAGAAATGTCTGAAACAATAACTCTTTCTTCACCGATAATCGCATTAACAAGCGATGATTTACCAACATTTGGTCTACCGATAACAGCAAAAGAAATAACGCCTTTTTCCTTTTCCTTGTCTTCTACTTTCATATAAGACATTACTTGATCCAATAAGTCTCCAATGCCAATGCCATGGTGCGAAGAAATAGCAATCGGCTCGGAAAAGCCTAACGCATAAAACTCATAGGCATTATGCACATGAACTAAATCATCAATTTTGTTCACGGCAACAACAACCGGTTTATCGGTTTTGTATAGCTGTTTGGCAATATAATAGTCGCTATCAGTTAAACCGACTAATCCGTCAACAACAAACACGATGACGTCTGCTTCGTCCATCGCTATTTCTGCTTGTTCTTTAATTTGAGTCAAAAAAGGAGCATCACCAATGTCAATGCCCCCTGTGTCAATCAGACTAAATTTTTTAGTTAACCACTCAGATTGGGCATAAATACGATCCCTTGTGACACCTGCTACATCGTCTATAATTGAAAATCTCTCACCTAAAATACGATTAAATAATGAGGATTTACCAACATTTGGACGACCAACAATCGCAACTGTAAATGGCATCCTAAAACCTACTTTTTACTTTTTTTCTTTTTGTTTAGATCTTCATACAAGTCACCAAGGGTAACTGTATCTGTTTGTTTTTCTTCTACTAGGTATTTTTCAAATTCTGCACGTTCAGATGCATCCAACAATCTTTTAACTGATAATTTTAGCACCCAGTTTTCTTTAGAATATTCAATGACTTTGGCTTTAACAATATCGCCTACTTGATAATGGTCAGCAATATTAACCTTTGGATCATTATGTGCTTCAAAAGCAGGAATAAAGCCATCGACTGATTCATAAGAGACAGCAACCCCGTCTTTAGATGTTGATTCGACTCTAACATCAATCGTTTCGCCAACTCTTAAGTTCAAGACTGCCCAAGGATTACTTTCGATTGCCTTTTTAGATAAGGCAATCTTTTCCTTTTTAGCGTCTTTTGATAAAATGACCACTTCGATTTCATCATCAATCTTAATGTATGCATCAAAATTATCTCTTGGATTCCAAGAGTATTCATTTTTATGAAGTAAGCCTTTAACATCTCTATCTAGTTCAATCAAAACACCAAATGGCAGTTTGGAAACAACTTTACCTTTAACCGTTTGACCAACCTTATGTTTTTCAAGATAAGCCTGATATGGTGTCGGCAATAATGCCTTCATTGATAAATCAAGGCGATTGCCTTCTTTTTTAATGACTTTAACAGTAACTTTTTCGCCTTTTTTCAAGACATCTTCAATCTTATCGATGCGGTGATGTGAAACTTGTGAAATACGGAGCATGCCTGAAACATGATTGAATCTGACAAACGCTGCATGTGTTTCAAAGGTTTCAACGGTTCCTTCTAAAATAGAACCAGTTTGAATACCGTCTAGTTCTGTTTGACGAAGTACTTGTCGTTCTTCTTGTTGTTTGACTCTTGCTGCTTCAAAAATAGGTTTTCTAGTGGCAATCAATTTAGGTCTTCTGCGATCCGGTTTATATTCTTCAATTAAAACAACCAGCTTTTGATTAGCAAGTTCTTCTTTTTTATCCTTCAGTTCAAAATCCAGTAACGTATAAGGCAAGAATAGTTCAAACCCTTCATAAGCAAGCACTAATCCTTTTTCGCCAACCGTCTTAACAACTGTTTCAATTTCTTTTTTCGCTTCGTACGCTTCAATGATTTCATCCAATTTCTTGTCGCTTAACATTGAAAGACGTGAAAGTAAAATTGCAGAAGAATCATCACCCTCTGACACTTTGGTTACTTTCGCACGAATCTTATCGCCTTTTTTAACTAGTTTTCTTAAATCATCTGGCGCAGGAACATCATAGTGCTCAGCATAAATGGTTCCTTCAGTCGGTGCATTTAACGATACTAAAATAACGTTCTTTTTGACCTGGAACACTTCACCTTCTACGATTTGCCCTTTCTTCGGGAAAACAGAATCACTCATTAAAAACTCCTTTTGCTGACATAATCAGCCCTATAATTTTTTCAACAGTTTGATCAATTGTCAAATCTGTTGTATCAATTTCAATGGCGTCATCCGCTTTTTTAAGCGGTGACTCCTTTCTTGTTGAATCCTTTTGATCTCTTAAGACCAGTTCTTCAACAATCTTCTCTAAATTAATTTGATGACCTTTTTGTTCTTTTTCTTTTTGTCTTCTCTTCGCTCTTTCTTCGACTCTAGCATTTAAGAAAACCTTAACGTGTGCATTGGGCATGACAACCGTTCCAATGTCTCTGCCATCCATAATGATATGCCCTTTGGATGCCGCATGCTTTTGCAGTTCAACCATTTTCTTTCTGACATATGGAAATGATGAGACCAATGAAACCAGCTTTGTTACTTCCTTGCTTCTAATTTCTGCTTCGACATTTCGATCATCAACATAAATGTGATCATCATGATACGAGATTTTAGTGGATTCTAAAAAATCATATTGAGACTCATCATTTAAATCGATGTTTTTCTCAATTGCCAGCAGTGTTACCGCCCGATACATTGCCCCTGTATCAATGTGCGTCATTTTAAGTTTATCAGCAATCAATTTACTGATGGTCGACTTGCCGCTGCCAGCCGGTCCATCAATGGCGACTTGAAATCCTGCCATAAAACTCCCTCCACACTAGTATTATTATAACATAGATGTATCTATGTCTTCTTCTTTACAACACACTTTCTCGATAAAGCTTTTTAATTTCGTGTGCTTTTAACATCCGATAACTACCGCGTTCAACACCTTCTGAAGTCAAGAAATCAAACCTAATTCTCGTTAAACTTTTCACCTTATGTCCAATGCTTTCAAAAAGCTCTCTGATTTGCTTATTGGTTTCATCACCAATAACAATTCTAACCAATGTCGACTTATGTACTTTATCAAGTTCCACAATACCAACATATTTCGGTGTAAAAATCACTTCTTTTGATTTCATGTTGGATCTTAATTTTCTAATCTTATCTTTGATAATGATGCCTTCGGTTCTTACCAAATACTCTTTTTCGATGCCAGCATTTTTCATGGTCAGCTTTTTGGTCAAAACACCGTCATTGGTCACAATTAAAACGCCAGCCGTATCATATTCTAATTTATGAATTGGATATAGTCTGACTTGCTTGGCTTCTGCATCAAATAAATCTAAAATATTTCTTCTTTTATGTTCATCAGCAACCGTTGATAAATAACCGGTTGGCTTATTTAAAAGATAATAATAAAGTGTTTCTTTACGAATGGGTTGATCATTGACTAGAATCGCATCTTTTTCTTTGACTTTAGTGCCTAAAACAGTGACAACGACACCATTGACTTTAACTTTACCTGATGCAATTAATTCCTCTGCTTTTCTTCTCGATGCAACACCTGCTTGCGAAAGCACCTTTGATAATCTTTCCATTTCTTCACCCATTTAATTATAGCATACGACAGCTATTTAGCATAGCAGAAACAACAAAGAAATTCTACCGTAAATTTTGTTTGTAACGCTGATAAATCTGCATGCCGAAACCATCTGGTTTGAGTAGTTTTTCTGCCTCATCAAATGCGACCCATTTGATATCATCGACCTCATTGACTGAAGGGACAAATGGTGCTTTTTTAACGAATGCTACAAAACCAGCCCTCATTGAATTCATTGGTTCATGAAAATAGGAAAGCACATATGATTTATCATTGATAATCAGTCCAGTTTCTTCATAAACTTCTCGATCAACTGTTTCTTCTAGATTGTCTTTATATTTGACATAGCCTGAAACAAATCCCCAGTAGACATCAGAAATGTAATTTTGCTTAAGCAGACATACTTCGCCTAACTCATTGATGACCATCGTATTTATTGTTACAAAAAACATGTCAAAAACTGCTTTTTGACACGTATTGCAATAAGGCATCAAACCTTCATCACCAATATGCTTTTCGATTAACTTATGCCCACATCTGGGACAGTAAATAAACTGATGCTGATGCATATTTCCTCCAATAAACAAAAAGACCAGTGGTCTTTTCATTTTCACTTCAATTAAGCTCTTGATACATAAGTACCGTCAGTGGTATTGACGATAATCTTTTCGCCTGCCTCAATGAACATTGGCACCTTCACTAAATATCCTGATGGCAGCCAAGCATCCTTTAACGAGTTGGTCTTGGAATCACCCTTAACACCAGGGACGGTTTCTTTGACCTCCAAAACGATTTTATCAGGTAAATTAACACCAATGATCTCTTGGCCATAGAAGTTAATTTCAACCGATAATCCTTCATAAATGAAATTAAGGGCATAAGCGATTTGTTCGCTTGGCACTTCAATTTGTTCGTATGATTCCATATTCATGAAATTATGCATATCACCTGATGCATATAAATACTGCATCATGATTCGATCGATTTGTGCCTTTTCGACTTTGTCACCCGACTTGAAAGTATATTCAGTGACACCACCTGTTCTTAAATTTCTTAACTTGGTATTAATGATTGCTCCACTTCTTGCAGATTTTACATGTAAAAAATCAAGAATGACATAGATTTGATTATCAAGTGCAATCGTTAACCCTGTTTTAAACTCACTTGTTGATACCATATTTACAACTCCTTTTTAAAAACCTTTATTATTTTACCTAATTTGACCGATTTTTTCAACTAGAAAATGGATGGCTTCAATATAGGATTGTTCTTTCTTGCCAAAAAATGTTTGGTGAACGACATCTTTAATGAAATTTATTTTCCTAAAATCTTCTCTGTTCGAGATATCGGATAGATGAACCTCTGCTTTAGGTAT
>CAZIZJ010000073.1:0-4443 GCA_964543675.1 uncultured Acholeplasma sp.
TTTTGCACAAATGCCATGTGATGAGTTACATGCCATGATGCTTCTGATTTCAACAGCTGTGATGCCTGATGCAATGATATATGCACCGAGTTCATCGGTAATCAAATCATTTCTTCTTAAGATGACTTCACCAGTCTTTGGATGAATGATGTCTTTGGCTGCAAAGCGTCCATGAATTCTATCGTATAATGGAACGACTTCTTTACCGGCTTCATCGGTAATCGCTTCAACAATCAGTCCATGCTGTGAACCACAGTCTTCTTCAACAATGATTACATCTTGTGAGACGTCGACTAAACGACGGGTCAAATAACCGGATTCAGCAGTTTTAAGTGCGGTATCGGTTGACCCTTTTCTCGCACCATGGGTTGAGATGAAGAATTCAGAAACGGTTAGACCTTCTCTAAATGATGATTGTACCGGAACTTCAATCGTTTCACCCTTAGGATTACTCATGAGTCCTCTCATACCAACTAACTGGGTAAAGTTAGATACGTTACCACGGGCACCAGAGTCACTCATCATAAAGATATTGTTATCCTTATCGAATTCACCCATCAGTCCTGCTTGAATCACGTTTCTGACGTCAGTCCACTTGTCAATAACAAGTTTCTTTCTTTCAGATTCAGTGAGTAACCCATCTTCATACCAGTCTTCGATTTCATTGATTTGTTTTTGAGTGCCGGCAATCAATTCTACTTTTTTGGAGTAAACGTTGATGTCTGCAAATGAAATGGTAATACCGGCGATTGTTGAATACTTGAATCCTAAGTCTTTTAGTTTGTCCAACATCTTAGAAGTTTCTGAGATATGGAAAATCTTAAATACTTGGGCAATAACCAGTGACAAGAACTTCTTCTTAAATGGTTCTGGGGTTGGAATTGACTTTAACGCCTCTTTTGGATCAGAACCCTTTTTCATGAAATACTTATCAGGCGTCTTTTCTTCTAAGTTAGATTGGGTCGGTTCATTGACATATGGGAATGACAACGGCAAGATATGATTAAATATCAGTTTACCTAATGTTGTCACTAAGTACATATTTTTTTGTTCGTCGGTAAAGGTATCTTTAACCGTTTCAGGTCTTAAGATAATTCTTGTATGCAGCGTAATTTCCTTATTTTCATAAGCAATCTTCGCCTCATCAATTGTTGAATAGAATTTGCCTTCATTGCGGTGCAAATACTGATGTTTTTCAGCGCGCTTTGTATCGCCTTCAAAATCTCTGTCTAATCTTTCTTCAATGGTTAGGTAGTAATTACCTAAGACCATGTCTTGAGAAGGTGTAACAACCGGTTTACCATCTTTAGGGTTCAAGATGTTATTGGATGCCAGCATTAAAAGTCTAGCTTCTGCTTGTGCTTCTGGTGATAAAGGTACGTGAACCGCCATTTGGTCACCATCAAAATCGGCATTAAATGCCGGTGTGACTAATGGATGCAGACGAATCGCTTTACCATCAATCAGTTTTGGTTCAAATGCTTGAATACCAAGTCTGTGCAATGTCGGTGCTCTGTTTAATAGCACTGGATGTTCACGAACAACCTTTTCTAGTGCACGCCATGTATCTTCATCACGTTTTTCATACTTAGCATTGGCGTTTTTCTTTTCAGCGCCAGTGGTTACTTGAAGTTCTCTTAAAATGAATGGCTTGAATAAGGTAATCGCCATTTCACGTGGAATACCACATTGGTACATCTCTAAGTCCGGTCCAACAATAATAACTGAACGACCAGAATAGTCGACACGTTTACCAAGTAGGTTTTGACGGAAACGACCTTGTTTACCACGTAGTAAGTCAGATAATGATTTTAAGTGACGATTTCTTTCAACTGCTGCTTTCTTACCGCGTTTCGCATTGTCAAATAAAGCATCAACTGCTTCTTGTAACATACGTTTTTCGTTCTTGGTAATCAATCTCGGTGCCATTTGTTCTTTTTGTTTCTTCAAACGATTGTTACGGTTTAAGATACGACGGTATAAGTCATTTAAATCGGTGGTTGCGAATCTACCACCATCCAGTGGTACCATTGGACGAAGGTCCGGTGGAATGACTGGAATGACATCCATGACCATCCACTCAGGCTTATTGTCTGACTGGTTAAATGCTTCAACCACTTCCAAACGCTTGATGATACGATCGCGTTTTTGTTTAGAGGTTGTCTTCAGTCTTCTTCTAAGTTGTCTGACTTCTTTGTCTAAATCCAATTCTTGGAGTAACTTTTTAACGGCTTCTGCACCAGTTAACGCGGTAAATCTTGAACCATATTCTTCAACCAATGCTGAATAATCTTGTTCAGATAAAATTTGTTTTCTGGAAAGTGGCGTATTGTTTCCTGGATCAGTAACAATATAGGATGCATGATAAACGACTTCTTCTAAGGCTTTGGCTTTAATACCAAGTAAAATTGCTAGTCTTGAAGGTGAGTTCTTTAAATACCATGTATGAACAACCGGCGCTTCTAAGTTAATGTGACCCATACGTTCACGTCTAACCTTAGCTTCTGTTATTTCAATACCACACTTTGGACAGATTTGTCCTTTATTGACGGTTTGTTTTTTACCGCAGGCACATTGATAATCTCTGGTTGGACCAAAGATTCTTTCATCAAATAGTCCGCCTGGTTCAGGTTTTGATGTACGGTAGTTAATCGTTTCATGGTTGATGACTTCACCATAAGACCAGTTTCTGATTTCATCAGGTGAAGCCAGTCTGATCTTGAAGTGGGTAAAGGTTCTTGAGCCATAGCCTTTTCTAATTGGGGCTACATGCGTTTGAAATCTCGCCTCAACATCGCTGACTGGTACGACCACTTCAACAACTTCTTGGACATCTTCGTGCAGTGGTTCTTGTTTATATAGTTCAAATAAATCATTGATTTCTTTAAGTAAAAATTCATCCTGTTCAAAAATATGATACAAGGCATGCTTGTCATATTTGAATAATGCATCTAAATCCTTGATGCCGGCAGTCTCTAAAACACCGACTGCTTCATCAGTCAAGGAAAGATCAGATACTCTTCTTGGCAATTTATAAAAAATCAATGTTGGTAATACTTCTTGGAAAGAGTCTGATAATAATGATTGTAGTTCTTTAATGTTAAACGTATTAAAGTCTTCTAATCTGTCAATCCCTGAAAGTTTCAATCTTTCTAAGGCTTGTGAGGAAAGTTTTAATGATTCAACCGGTAACGATAAAATTTCTTTTGTTGCCATTATCTAAACCCTCCTTTATGAAATCCTTTTGATTGATCGACCAAACTCTTGATTGCTTCGTTTTCACCGTTATTGGCGTCAACTAATTCAACATATAAACCTAATGCCTGCAATTCTCTGGTTAAAACTCTAAATGATTCAGGAATTGATGCTTTAGGAATTTCTTGTCCATGGGTAATTGCATAGTAAACTTTGTTTCTACCTAACATATCGTCAGACTTGACAGTCAACATTTCTTGTAATGTATGGGCAGCACCATAAGCGTATAACGCCCAAACCTCCATCTCACCAAATCTTTGTCCACCGTTTTGTGCTTTACCACCCATTGGTTGCTGCGTAACTAACGTATATGGTCCAACGTTTCTGGCATGCAGCTTATCATCAACCATATGTGACAGTTTGATCATATACATGACACCAACTGAAATTCGGTTGTGGTAAGCTTCGCCGGTACGACCATCATATAATGTCGTTTTACCGTCCGCTTCAATACCAGCATCTTTCATAATGTCTTTTAAGTCTTGATCGGTAACACCATCAAAAACCGGTGTTGCCACTTTAATGCCTAATTTTTGTGCAGAAATACCTAAATGGATTTCCAAAATTTGTCCGATGTTCATACGAGATGGTACACCAAGTGGATTCAGCATGATGTCAACATATGTACCATCTGCTAAATAAGGCATATCTTCTCTTGGCAATATTTTGGAGATGACCCCTTTATTACCATGGCGACCTGCCATTTTGTCCCCTTCAGTGATTTTTCTTTTCTTAGCGACATAAACTCTAATTTGTTCATTAACGCCAGGAGGCAATTGATCACCGTTTTTCTTGTTGAAGTATTGAACGGATTGAACAACACCGCCTCCACCATGCGGAACGCGTAAAGATGAATCACGGTATTCCTTGGCTTTGTCACCGATGACTGCGTGAATCAATTTTTCTGAAGGCGTTGGTTCAAAGACACCTTTTGGTGTAATCTTACCAACTAAAATGTCGCCCTCTTTAACCTCAGACCCTGGTACGATAATACCTTTTTCGTCTAAGTATTTGACGGCTTCTTGTCCAACGTTTGGAATTTCTCTAGTGATTTCTTCTTTACCGTTAGACTGTTTTAAATCTCTGGTTTCAATTTCGTATTCATCAATATGAATCGATGTATAAATATCATGCTTGACTAAATCTTCTGACATGATGACAGCATCTTCATAGTTATAACCTTCCCAT
>CAZIZJ010000073.1:4453-6600 GCA_964543675.1 uncultured Acholeplasma sp.
CCTTCCCATGTCATAAATGCCACGGTAACGTTTCTTCCTAACGCTAGTTCACCTTTATCAGTTGATGGACCATCTGCCAAGACATCACCTGCTTCAACATATTCGCCTTGGAAAACAATTGGCTTTTGCAGAATCAACGTATCCTGATTGGATCTGAAGAATTGAATCAATTCATATTCATTTGTTTCAGTTAGCTTATTTTCATAAAGTTTCTTAGCAATTTCATAGTTGAAATCACCGCCGACTTTATAAATTTGCTTACCGCCGTGCTTAACATCTTCTTTTGGTTCTTTGGTTACAATGATTTTTCTTGCATCAACATAAGTGACATATCCTGCTTCGGCTGCAATAACAACCGCACCAGAGTCTTTGGCTGCGCGGTATTCAATGCCGGTTCCAACAATTGGAGATGTCGGCTGTAAAAGCGGCACTGCTTGTCTTTGCATGTTGGCACCCATTAAGGCACGCGATGCATCGTCATGCTCCAAGAATGGAATCGATGAGGTTGCAACAGAAACCAATTGTTTTGGACTGACATCCATGAATGTTACATGGGCAGCATCAAAGATCGCTGTTTCACCATTTGATCTGGCAATGACTCTTGCTTCTCTGAATGTGCCATCATCGGTCACAGGGGAAGCAGCAGATGCGATGACTTCATCAAACTCTTGGTCAGCCGTTAAATAAACTGATTCGTTGGTAACAACAGAATTTCCTTTTTCGTTTTTAACAACTTTTAGGAATGGTGTTTTAATGAATCCGTAGTTATCGACTTTTGCATAAGTTGCCAGTGAAGAGATTAAACCAATTGAAGGACCTTCTGGTGTTTCAATCGGACAAAGTCTACCATAGTGCGAGTTATGGACGTCACGTACTTCAACGCCTGCTCTGTCTCTGGCAATACCACCGGTACCCAGTGCTGATACTCTTCTTTTTTGGGTTAATTCTGCCAGTGGATTAATTTGGTCCATGAATTGTGAAAGCTGTGATGAACCAAAGAATGTTTTAATGGCACCAACCAGTGGTGTCATATTAATAATGTTCGAAGGAGTTGCATCATTAAAGTTGGTTGTTGACATCTTGTCTTTAATGTTCTTCTCTGCTCTTGCAAGACCAATTCTGAATTGGTTCTTTAAAAGCTCGCCAATCAAACGCAGACGACGATTACCGAGGTGGTCAATATCATCAACATTGCCTAGACCTTCATAAAGGTTCAAGTAATATGAGATGGAGGCAACAATATCTGATAAGACAACGTGTTCTCTGTCTTCTCTTTGATCACTACCGATGACACGAATGGTATTTGATTTTTCGTTGTTGTCGTCATAAATGTAGACATCCAATATTTCACTGACAACACCGACTCTGTCTGCTTCTTTTTGATAAACATCGGTTGTAAGGAAATATTTAATGACTTTTTCGTCAATTGAATGACGGTTTTTTCTAAGCAATGAAATGACATCTTCAGTAACTGCTTCATTTTTCTTAACTAAAACTTCACCGGTTTTTAAGTTGATGATGTTTTCTTTGGCATAAAGCATGTCACCACCATCAGGTAGCGTAACTGCCAATATTTCATCAGATGTTTCATTTTGTAGGTTATTTTCTTTAGTAATGACTTCTTTTCTGAAAGCATTACGATGCTGACTTAATAGTTCAACAACTTCTTTGGTGATTTCAGTGTCTTTTTTAACAATGACTTTACCATTTGAAATAACATCCTGTGCCATAAATGTGCCAATGACGCGTGATAAAACATCCAACTTCTTATTGAACTTGTAACGTCCAACAGCAGCTAGATCATATCTTCTTCTATCAAATAGTCTTAAACGGATGAATTCGCGTGCTGCATCTGACGGCACCTTTTCACCTTGACGTAATTTAGAGTATAGGTCAACTACTGCATCATTTGGTGACTTTGATTCGTCTTTTTCAAATGTTGCAGAAAGCAGTCCGGTTTTACCGAATGTTTCTTCAATATCTTTTTTAGATGTGAAACCAAGTGCTCTGATGAATGTTGTCACCGGCACTTTTTTAGATCTGTCTAATTTTGCATAGAGTATTTCTTTGGAGCCTTGTTCGAATTCAATCCACGCACCACGTGTTGGAATGACTTGAGCTGAGTATTTTATCGCGTTAATTTTTTT
>CAZIZJ010000074.1:0-6519 GCA_964543675.1 uncultured Acholeplasma sp.
AACACCAAGGACATTAAGGAGTTTGTTATTACATCGGTTGAATCCATTGGTTCAGGAATTTATCGTTTTGAAGGATTTACCGATAACCCAGTGAAGAACGCATATAAATACTTAGGCAATCTTTTTGACCAATCCAATCAGTTGGTGACAAAAATCAGTTCAATTACCAAAAAGTTCCAAATGATTAGTTTGCCAGAAGTATTAGGCAGTTATCAAGATGTCCTTAATTACAGAGCATTTTTAAGTCAGTTGTCTCAAGACGTTAAGCAACTAGAAAAAACAGCTGAAAATGAACTGGTATCCAGTGTGCTTGAAAATGCCAACCGATATATCCCTAAAAAAATATTGCCAAAAACATTTGTTGTCGTCAATGACTTGCCGGTATCATCCTTAAAGCCATTGATTGATGTTTTATATGATAAAATGAAGACTGAAGCAGTGATATTGATAAATATAGGTGATCAGAAAGCATCGTACTTAGTGAAGACGAGAAGTACCAATGCCAAAGAGTTGCTTGTTGATTTAGCATTAAAGACCAATGGCAATGGTGGTGGAAAGTCAGACTTTGCTCAAGGTGGTACCCAAGATTTGGAATCATTACATAATTACTTGAAAGGTAATGGAATCATTTGAAATATTTAGGACTGGATTTAGGCGAAAGAACTTTAGGCATCGCACTATCAGAATCAGGGATTATTGCAGCCAACCTGCAAACCATTCGTTTTGGCGATAAGAATTTTGATTATGCCTTAAGTGAACTGATTAAAGTAATTAACCAGTATAAGATTGATTGTGTGGTCATAGGGCTACCTAAGCACATGAACAACGATATGGGCGAAAAAGCCCAGATGGTACTGGACTTCAAAAAAATGCTTGAAGAAAAATCGGCAGTAAAAGTAATTACTTGGGACGAGCGACTATCAACCAGGACAGCTTTAAGAATATTATCTGATTCCAATAGAAAATATGAGAAACAAAGAATGCTTAAAGATGAGGTCGCTGCACAAGTCATCTTGCAAAGTTATTTAGATTCAATATAAGGAGAACCAATATATGAACGCACTTGATAAATTAACAATTTTCAATGATGAAAAAGAAGAGATGGCAACCATCCTATTTACTTTTCAGGAAAACGGAAAAAACTACGTTGTTTTTGAGTTTGATGAAACCGGTGAAGTTTCAGCAGCCATCTATGTACCAGGTAAAACAGAAGATGAAGGCGAGCTGGTTGATATTGCTACTGACGCAGAATGGGATTTAGTCGATAAAGTTTATGCGCAGTATGAGGCAGACTTAGAGGATGAAGACGAAGACAGTGACGCTTGATCAATTTAAAAGTTATTGCAGAGAACATAAAATCCCCATCTTAAGTGATGAGGCATTGACGTTCATTAAATCATATATCAAAGCACATGATGTTAAAAACATTTTAGAGATTGGATCAGCATATGGCTATAGTGCCATATGTTTTTCACAAGAAAATGCCCATGTTGATACGCTTGAAAATGATCCGGAAAGAATTAGTGAAGCCGAAAAATGGATTGCTTATTTTAAGGCAGATGTCACCCTATATCCCTTTGATGCATTATCCTTTAATGGCTTAACCAAGACCTATGACATCATCTTTATTGATGCAGCCAAAGGACAGTATAAAAAGTTTTTTGAGAAGTATCAGAAATATTTGAATGATGATGGCGTGATTATTTGCGATAACATTTCATTTCATGATTTAAAGATTGAAAATGTCAGAAGCAGAGGCACTAAAAACTTACTCAAAAAGATCGATGAATTTAAACAGTTTTTAAGAAGTCATCCAGACTATCAAACAACATATATGACAATTGGTGATGGACTATCACTTTCAAAGAGGATAAAAAATGGTTAAGATGTATCAAAAAGGTGACCAGACGATTGGCTATCACATCACATATAAACGGATTAAGCACATTTATTTTAGAGACGGCAAGGACCATATAAAGATAACAGCAAACCATCAAATGAAGGAAAGTGACATCTTAAAAGTATTGGATCGTCATTTTGATAAACTACTTAAAATGGTGGGCAGGAAAACCAAACAGGAAACAGCTAAGTATCAGTTATGGGGAATACCACTTGATCAAGATACCTTTTATGGTGGCGTTATGCCAACAGAAAAGAATTTATTGAGCATTCTTAAGCATGAAACCATTAAAAAGATTGAAGCATTAGAACCAATACTCATAAATGATTTAAGAAAACTAGGCTTAAACTTGGTACCAACCAAGGTCAAAAAATTAAAAACCAAATTTGGTTCCTGTCAGATCATTAAAAAAGAAATTACCATCAATTCCTTTTTAGCAAAGCTAGATCCAATCTATCTATACTATGTTTTGTTGCATGAATATTGTCACTTAATCGTCAGCAATCACTCCAAAGCTTTTTATCAGGTATTAGACAGGGTGATGGTAGATCATAAAAAGATTCAAAAGAACTTAAGAAAACATGTGATTAGTTTTTAATAAGGGGGCAATCATGGATAAAAGCATTGAAGAGAATTTTGTAAAACAATTCGTAGAAAAAAGCAGAAGAGAAAGAGTGATTTTCGAATTATCTAATGATAAAAAAAGAGGCGATTGCATTCGTCAACTTCCCACAAAAATACATACAAAAGGTAAGACGCTTGTTTTAAAGAAGGACGACGAAATTTATCAAGCCTTGTTAATCCATGAAAAAACAAAGCCAATCTATATTATTTCAGATGATAGTAGAATTGATGGCACATTTGAGAATCCTGAAGTTGCACTTAAAAATGCGCTAAATGGTGGCTTTACATACATATTATTATTTGATCATGCTATTTTCTTCAAAGAAGAAGTTGGCTATTCATCTCCAAAATATGTATTGTTCATTGAATGAGTATAATTTTGGAAGTATTGAAGCAATTAATGAAAAGAATTAAAAAACTTAAGAAAACACGTTATTAGTTTCTAAGTGATAACATTTAATGTTATAATATATTAAGAAAATTAAGGAGTCATAAAAATGGCAGTAAAAAAGCAATATGAATTAACGCAATCAGGTTTAGAAGCACTTAAATCAGAATTGACTGAATTAAAAGATGTCAAAAGAAAAGAAAACTTAGAGGCATTAAAAGAAGCGCGTGAACAAGGCGACTTATCAGAAAATGCTGATTATGATGCTGCAAGAAATGAACAGGCAAGAATTGAAGCACGCATTCTTGAAATCGAATCAATCATTAAGAATGTCAAAATCATTAAGAACAATGATGATTCAAGTGCAGTCAATATCGGTAAAGAAGTGGTCTTGAAGTTCATTGAAAAAGATCGTGAAATGACTTATCAATTGGTAGGAACGATTGAAGCAGACCCCATCAAAGGTAAAATCTCAATTGAATCGCCATTAGGCAAGTCAATTAAAGGTAAAGAAGTAGGCGATGTTGTTACGGTTAAATCAGAAACTGGCAAGAACTTTAACGTCGAAATCATTTCAATTAGTTAATGGCAATCTATAAAAAATGCATTCCAGATTTATATATTAAATCGATTGCAGAAATTCCATACGAACAACTTAAAAAGCAGGGAAAAAAGGCTCTGCTTTTTGACTTAGATAACACCATCATTGATTATGATCAAACTAAACTTGATGTTAAGACCATTGAATTCTTAAATGAACTTGAAAAGGATTTTAAAGTTTTGATCATTTCAAATTCCTATCATCAAAGAGTATATGGTGCAATCGGTCATCATTTTCCGTTTGTATCATTTGCCAGAAAACCGTTGAAATCCGGTTTTAAGAAGGCAATGAAGAAACTAGGTGTCAAAAGCAGTGAAACTGTCATGATAGGCGATCAGTTGATGACTGATGTCTTTGGTGGAAAACGAGTTGGATGCTATACAATACTTGTTGATGCAGTTTCTAGAAAAACCGATAAATTTTTAACCAGATTCAATCGTGGCATTGAAAAGCATTATTTAAGAAAGATTCAGAAGAAAGCTCCAGAAAAATATGATGAGGTGTTAAAAGTGTATGCAGAAAAACATCAATAGTTGTATCGGCTGTGGAGCGAGTCTACAGACAAATAATGAAAATCTAGCAGGTTATGTCAAATCAACTGAACAGCCATTTTGCATGAACTGCTTTAGATTGATGCATTATGGTAAAGCAGAACATCACTTTCATCCGGATTCATTACCGAACTTTCATAAAAATGCGTTGATTGTTGTCGTATCATCAGTGCTTTATTTAGATACGCTGTTGACATCGAGTGTCAAAAGATTGGGTGAAACCTATAAAATTGTTTATTTGATTAATCAAATCGATTTATTGCCGGATGCCACTTCTAAAAACTTTTTATTGGGTAAAATCCAAAAAAGGTTTAAAGAGTTTAGAGTCAGTTTTGAAGACATCGTTTTAATGAGCGCTAAAAACAAATATGACATTGACAATCTAAAAAATTATTTAAGAACATCAAAATACAATGACGTTTATTTAATTGGCTTACAAAATAGTGGAAAGACGACGATATTTAAAGCCTTGACTGGCAATAAAGATGCGCTTGCCATGCCAAAGGCAGCATTGACTCAAACCATTTTAAGTGATCAGTTTGACGGCATCAATTTATTTGATACGCCAGGTTTATATCAAAGTGGTTATTTGCATGAATTCTTTGATTACGAACAATACAAGGATTTGTTGCCAAGTGCTCAGTTTAAACCAAGAAATGGTATTTTGAAAAAAGATGATGCCTTAGCTATTGCAGGATTGGTCGGCATTGTTGTCTTAAAAGGCGAAACAACATCGGTTCTATATGCATCAGATTACATTAAACATCATGTAACAAACAGCGAAAAAGTACTGAGTATTTTAAGTGATGGCAAAGTATTTGATTTGTCATTTGACACTTACGGCTTTAAGGATTATGCGCTAAAGGAAGATGCCAAGTATCAGTTAACACTAGCAGATTTTGGCATACTGCATTTAACCGGTCCAGTAACGATCAGAGTCTATGCCCATCCGAAATTACATTTAAGTCTTTTAGAAACATTTTTCAGGTAAAAATATGAAACAAAAGAAGGAGAATTTTAGTGCAACTATTAGAAAAAACTATTGAAATATTAGAAAAAGTAAATGCACAGGATATCGCAGTTTTTGAATTTGGTGAGCAATCGCCATTTTATGACTGTTTTGTTGTTGCGACTGTCAATGAACGCGCAGGCAGTGCAGCAATGGGATATTTTGGTAAAGAATTAAGAGAAAACCTTAAACATATTGAAGGTAAAGATAATTCAGGTTGGATCTTAATTGATTTAGGTGATATCGTTGTCCATTTATTTAAGGATGAAGACCGTCAGTTTTATGGTTTTGATAAGCGTTTCATGGAACTTAAGAAGTGAACTTTGAAACAGTTTATGATATTTTACAAAAAGATGTAAACTATCAAGCCTTATTAAAACCACTTTTACCGTATTTAAAGAAAGATAAAACGATATTGGATGCTGGCTGTGGCAGTGGCTATATCTTGACTTATCTTGCTAAAGCAGGATATCAAGTAACCGGTCTTGACATCAATCCAAACATGCTGGCACTTGCCAAACAAAAACTGGATGACAATAAGCTGAGTAATCATCTCTATCAACACGATTTAAGAAAACCACTGCATACTAAATTTGACCAGATTATTTGCTTATTGGATGTCTTGCATTATTTTAAAGGTGTTAAAAAGGTCATTAAGAACTTATATGATGGACTAAATACTTTAGGTACGTTAATCATCGATTTGTATCGTGATAAGGTTAATGAAGTAGAGTCTGATAGATATGCTGATTTTGATTATTACTGGCAAGCAGCCACTAAGAATCAAATGATTTATCACCAGCTAAATATTATCAATGCAAGAGGACAATACAACTATCAAATAAAACAATACCTTTATCCAGTCAGTTACTATGAGAACATCTTAAAAGAAGTAGGGTTCAAAGTCACTTTTTTAGATGGATTTGATGACCGAAAGATTTATTTAGTGTGTAAAAAATAAAAATAAAAGTTAAATGTATCCTTTTTCGTAATTATAGTTATGAAGGAGGATTTTTTTTATGAAGAAAAATCTAGTTTATGTTTTCATTATTTTTTTCATTGTTGGAGCGATTATACTGTTTCCTAAGGGAAAAACATATGCCTATCACGAAAGTGCATCGAATATGAGAGAGGTTGAAATTACCGGTGCAGTTTTAAAACCAGGCAAGTATACGGTCCCTAAAGGTGTGACACTTGCATATCTCATTGGCATATCTGGTGGTTTAAAGAACAATGCCGATATCACAGACATTAACTTAGGCATGATCATCAGCAAGGATAAGTATCAAATTGATGCCTTTGAGGTTGAAGAATCAGCACCTGTTTTAAAGATTAACTTGAATCAGGCAAAATACAATGACTTAATTCAAGTGCCAAACATTACAGAAGCAAGAGCAATCAGTATCTTACTGTATCGGCAGGAAGTTGGTAGTTTTAAGAGTTTGG
>CAZIZJ010000075.1:0-5708 GCA_964543675.1 uncultured Acholeplasma sp.
TGGCAATCATTCGTGCCGAACATGCGAGAACCGAAAGAACCATTCATAACTATATTAAGATGTTGGAGGAATAAACTAGAGATGAAACCAAATAAAGAAGGATTAAGATATCCGTCAATTGACGTATTATTAAGCAGAATAGATTCTAAATACAAATTAGTCTATGCAGCAAGCAAAGTCGCACACATCATTGAAACAGAAAGATTAGATGTTTCAGATGCAAGATCAGTCACATCAGTCGGCAAAGCATTAGAAGAAATTGTTAATGGTAAAGTAGATATCACGTTCGAGGAATGAACGTGATTTTTTCTTATTTGATATAATGTAATTAGGTGATTCTATGAAAGAAAAGTTAGCCTTGTTACCAACGTCTCCTGGATGCTACATGATGCTTAATGAACAAAGCGATGTCATTTATGTTGGTAAAGCTAAAAACTTAAAAAACAGAGTTAAGTCCTACTTTAGTGGTACACATAATGCCAAGACTGAAAAACTGGTCTCTGAAATAAGAGATTTTAATTATGTTGTAACAAACTCCGAGCAGGAGTCTTTAATCTTGGAATTTAACTTAATCAAGAAGTATGCGCCAATTTATAATATTAGATTGATTGACGACAAGAGTTATCCGTTTATCGAAATCACCGATGAAAAAGATCCGATGCTAGTCGTTTCTAGATACATTGAAGTCGATAAAAAGAAAACCTTGTTTGGTCCCTACCCTAATTCATATAGTGCCAGAGAAACCTTGAAACTACTTCAAAGACTTTATCCTTTAAGACGTTGCAGTCCGATTGGCAAAAAGCCTTGTATGTACTACCATATGGGTTTATGCTTAGGTCCTTGTGCACATGATGTTGTTGATTATCAACCGAACATTAAATTAATCACTAAATTCCTAAAGGGTGACACCAGAGGCGTTTTAAGGGATTTGGAAAACAGAATGCAGCAAGCATCAAATGACCTTGAATTCGAAAAAGCTCTAGAATTTAGAGACATGATTAAAGCAGTTGAAGAAACAACCCAGAAACAAATCATTTCCCTAAATGATTTTAAAGACAGAGATTTCATTTCGTTTGCCTATAACGAAGATGACCTTGCCATCCACATATTGATGATGCGTCAAGGAAGAATCCTGGATACTCATCAAAATGTCTTGTCATTCATGGACGATCCTAAAGAAACATTTTTATCTTACGTTAAAAGTTTTTATGAACGATTTTTGTTGCCAGACGAATTGATTTTTGATAATCAAATTGATGAATCAGTTTTAAACTTGTATTTCAACAATAAAGTGTTGGTACCAAAAATTGGCGATAAAAAGAAATTAATTGATTTGGCACATAAAAACGCCAATGAAGATCTTAACCATTATTTTAAGCTGTACCGTTTGAAAGAAGAAAAGGTCAACGAACAATTAGAGGCATTAAGTACTATTGTTGGTAAAAAGGTGAATTACATTGAAGTATTTGATAATGCCCATCTTTTTGGCACCGCGCCAATTTCAGGGATGATTGTCTGGAAAGACAATCACTTTGAAAGAAAGATGTATCGTAAGTTCCATTTAAAGACGACAACCAATGATGACTATCAAGCGATGAAAGAAGTATTGTATCGTAGATATCAACGCATCTTAATTGAAAAGCAGTTATTGCCGCATTTGATTTGTGTGGATGGTGGCAAGGGTCAAGTATCAGCAGCCAAAGAGGTCATTGATAGCTTAGCCATAGACATTCCAGTACTTGGATTAAAGAAGAACAAGTTTCACCAACTAGAGGGTTATGTCTTTAATCAACAATCAACACTTCTAGATAAAAAAAGCAGTTTATTTCAGTTTTTAGGAAAACTTTCAGAAGAAGTGCATCGATTTACCATCACATTCCATAAGGACACTAAAAACCGAAAAGATTATGCCTCAATCCTTGATAACATCAACGGGTTAGGCAAAGAACGCAAGAAAAAACTACTTGCAACCTTTAATTCACTGGATGAAATCAAGGAAGCCAGCATCGAATCACTTCGAACGATTGGTTTGCCGGACAAGGTAATTAAAGCAATTAAGGAAGGTATTTCATGAAAGCATTCATTCATGACATCAGCATTAAAAAACGTATTGTTTACTGCGTAATCAATCGTAAAAAAGAAGCATTCTATTTATCAGGAAGACTAGCGAAAACCTTTTTACCAATCTTAAAGAAGCAGCAGTTAATTGATTTTGAAGTGCAGGAACAAGTTACTAAAAAATATAATGGCAGTCCGACGCTTGTCTATCCTATTTTATATTTTAATCAGATCACGCAGTTAGCACCCAAAAAAGTACTATATGATTTAAAGACATTAAGAATAGATATGAAAAAGGTATTAAAGAAATACAAGTACTTTTTATTTTTAGATCTTGAAATGAGTATGCCAGGTTATAAAGACACCAAGTTTAGACCAGAAATCATTCAAGCAGGATTTATTTTATCAGATATTAAAGGTAACGTTTTAATTGATAAAGGCTATTATTTATTGCCGACAAGCGAATCAGCAATTAACCGTAGAACGATTAAATTCTTAAAACTGGATGAAAACACGTTTTTCGGCAAAGGAAAGCCTTATGAAGTCTTTTACCAGGACATTAAAAAAATTGTCGACCAATATAATCCACAATTTGTTGTCTGGGGTAAAAACGATATACAGGCATTAAAACTTTCTTACCAAATCAATGAAGTCGCACCGCTGACCAATGATAAGCAGTTCATTGATTTACTGAAACTGCATAAGGATTACTTTAATCTGCAAAATGATTTAGGCTTGTTTGATGCCTACAGCAAATACTATCATGCTGATGAACTGATTCAGGATCACGATGCCAGA
This sequence comes from uncultured Acholeplasma sp., assembly GCA_964543675.1. Lineage (GTDB taxonomy): Bacteria > Bacillota_I > Bacilli_A > Acholeplasmatales > Acholeplasmataceae > Acholeplasma. The sequence goes on from CAZIZJ010000075.1 coordinate 2,857, forward strand.
ACCGATGCCATCATTACCAAAGATGTCTTTGATGCATTTATCCACCAGATGAAATAAAAAAGAACTCAGCAGTTTAGATATTGCTGAGTTCTTTTTAAGAATTAAAGATTCATAAAAATAGGTATAATCATTGGTTTTCTTAACGTGATATCGTAAATCTTATCTGTCAATGTTTCAATGATGGCAGTTTTTAAGTTCAATTCGTTATATCCCTTTTTAGCAAGCTCCTTGACAACAATCTTTTTAACGTCATTGGCTAAGTTTTGGGTCAGCTCTTCGTTGCCCTTCATGTAGATGAAACCTCTAGAAATTACGGTTGGATCATTGACTAGCTGCATTTTATTGGAATCAATGGTCAACACCACCGAAAACAAGCCTTCCTCTGATAAAATCTTTCGCTCTCTTAAGACGGATGAACCAATGTTACCAATACCAGTACCGTCAATATAGACATCAGCTGCCTGAACTTTACCGGCATGTCTAATCGTGTCTTTGGTCAATGCAGCCACATCACCATTATCCATGATCAGTATGTTTTCTGCAGGGACACCACATTCAATCGCTAAAACCTTATGATGCTTCAACATACGGTGCTCACCGTGCATTGGAATAAAGAATTTCGGTTTAATCAAAGTAAGCATTAGTTTTAAGTCAGGTGCAGAACCATGTCCTGATGTATGGGTATCGGTAATCGGTCCATGGGTAATGACATTGACATCATTTCTGAATAGCAGATTAATCGTTTTATTGATTGGGTCCTGATTGCCTGGAATTGGCGAAGAAGAAAAGATCACTGTATCGCCTTTCACTGATTTGATTTGGCGATGCGAGCCATTGGCAATTCTGGATAATGCTGCTAACGGTTCTCCTTGCGAGCCAGTTACTAGAATACATGTTTCTTCCAAACGATATTTACCTAATTCCTCAGGTGGTGTAATCGTTCCTTTTTTAGGTTTGATATAACCGGATTGCTGACCTGCTTCAATTGCCCGTTCCATCGAACGACCAAAGACTGCAACTTTTCTGCCAGTTAATTCAGATGCTTCAATAATTTGCTGAATACGGTAAAGGTTGGAAGCGAAAGTCGCAATAATGATTCGCCCAGGGATTCTCGTAAACAACTCGTTGATTGATCTGCCGACTTTTGACTCCGACTGAATTAATCCTTCTTGTTCAGCATTGGTTGAGTCAGATACTAAAAGCAGTGTACCTTCTGAACCAAGGGCTGCTAATTTTTCGTATTCGGCATGAGGTCCTACTGGCGTATAGTCAATCTTGAAGTCTCCAGTATGAAAAAGCGGACCTTCATCGGTCTTAAAGACAATACCAAACATATCCGGTATCGAGTGATTAAGTCTAATAAATGAAAGGTTAACACCTTTAAAATCGTAAGTATAGTATGATTTGTATTCTTCAATTTTAGGTAATTGGACATCTCTGTGTTCTGCAAGCTTATACTCAATTAAGTCAACAGCGATTCCTGACGCATAAATCTTAGGAATTTTGACCTGTCTTAAAAGATAAGGGATGCCGCCAATATGATCTTCGTGTCCATGCGTAATAAAAAGACCAACGATTCTTTCTTCGTTTTCTTTTAAATACTGATAATCAGGAATGACATAGTCAATCCCTAACAAGTCATCGTCTGGAAATAAGATTCCGGCATCAACAATGAATATTTGATCCTTTATTTCGTAAACATATGTATTTTTACCGACTTCACCTAAACCACCTAAGGCAAAAACTCCGATTTCGCCGGTTTTAAGTAATGCATTTTTTGGCATAATTAATCCTCGTATCGTTGAAACTGTATTTTCATTATACTATAAATATCTAAAAAATATAACATTTTGTTTGTGTTACAATAATAATATGTAAAGAGGTGCCTAATGAAAAGAGTTTATATATTTGATGTGGATAATACACTGAGGTCTTCTAAGTATCAAAAAGTGTTGCCACAAACGGTCAAACTAATTGAAGAACTTTCAAAAAATCCGGATTATGTTTTAGGACTTGCTACTGGTAGAGGTCCATCTAAAATGTATGTGCTAGATGGTCTTTCCAAGTATTTCAAGTATAAAATATTGGTCAATGGCGCAGTTATATTGGAAAATGATGAGATTTTGTTTGAAGATCCAATTGATGCTGATGATGTTGACTTTGTTGTCAAAGACACTTTAAGCAAAGGTTTTTCAATGGGCATGGTTGGTTTTAAACAAGAAGCGGTCACTCTTTTTGACGACCATGTTGAATATGCATTAAAGGGTTATACATCAACCAGACCGATACTTGATCCAAAATTTCATTTAAAAGAACACGTCTATCAATTATGGGTTTTTCACCGTGACCAAGAAATATTAAATGATTTAGTTAAAAATTACAAAAATTTTACACCATATCTTTGGCACTACGGTGGTGTAGATTTAGTCTACCCAAGAATTTCAAAAGAATCAGCAGTTCAAAAACTGATGGAAAAGTATCAGGGCTATCAGCTGATTACGATTGGTGATGGTCATAATGACATCGAAATGATCAGAATGGCTGATATTGGTATTTTAATGGATAACTCAAGATGGAAAGATGAAGCAGAAGATGCAGCTGATTTGATAGCACCGCATGTTGAAGATGATAAGCTTTATGATTTCTTCAAAGAAAACAACTTACTTTAAAAATAACTCATTCCATGATTCGTGGAGTGATTTCTTTGATACGTGGGTGGTATTTTTAAAAAATCCATCTAAAATAGAACATGAGGTGAGAACATATGGATGCGAAAAAAGTTGGACAGTTTATTCAGGATTCAAGAAAACAAAAAAAATATACGCAAGGTGAATTAGCAGAACTTCTAGGTG
>CAZIZJ010000075.1:5718-6467 GCA_964543675.1 uncultured Acholeplasma sp.
GTGACGGATAAGGCAATCTCAAGGTGGGAAACAGGCGATGGCTTTCCAGAAATAACGATGATCCCTAAATTAGCACATATACTTGGCGTTTCATCGGATGAGATTTTAAGCGGTGAACGCAAGATAAAAACAGAAGTTAACAACAAGAAACCGGTCAATAAGCTGCAACTCATCATGATTTTTTCATTGATCATCATGATAACAGGTTATTTTATCGGACTGATACTTGCATATACACTTTATAATCCTTATTGGCCATTATTACCAATAATGCTCTTTAATGCGATTGGTGTCATATTATACATTTATGGTAGGTATAACTTTCTTAATGAATCAAGCTATACAGACAACGAGAAAAGGAAATTGTTTACAGCAACATATTTAGTATATACATTTGCCTTAATTATTTTCGCAATGTATGTACCATTTATTGCTGCAGAAATCATCGCTCTTGAAACAGTTGGATACAGTATCGGTATACTTTCTTTTCATCACTACATAAGTTCAGCATTAGTTTTGGCTGTGGTTGCATGGTTGTTTTCACTGATTATTGCTTTGATTCATTATGCAACGATTTATAAAAGAGCACCTGCAAGAAATTTCTTTACCAAAGAAAACACAACAAAAATAATCATTTCTGTTATTGTTTTTACAATTGTCTTTACCTTTGGTTTGAATATACCGATTGATGGTCTAGATATAGGCTCAACATTATTCGTATTATCAATTGCTATATTAATAGGATTTTC
>CAZIZJ010000076.1:0-6372 GCA_964543675.1 uncultured Acholeplasma sp.
CAAAAAGAAGCAGCAAACACCATCAAAGAAGGTATGTCCAAATTAGGTGGAACCTCACTGAAGACTGGCAAATATCCAACTGTTTTCTCATCAAAACGCTTTGGCGATATGCTTGCAGTCTTCTCAAATCTGTTCTCAGGCGAACAAGCATACAGAAAGACCACCGCATTAAAAGATAAGAAGGGCGAAAAGATTGCAATCGATGGTTTCAATTTATGGGACGATCCATTGAATGAACTTGCACCATTCCAAAATTCATTTGATGATGAAGGGGTTGCAGCCAATCCTAAAAAGATTATTGATGATGGTGTATTTACCGGATTCCTGCATTCACTTAGAACGGCAGCTTTATTTAATGAAGAACCAACTGGTAATGCATTTGGTGGTGGTATTAGACCAGCAGGTCTATATCTGCAACCAGGTGAAAAATCATTTGATGAATTGATTGCACCAATTCAAGAAGGGTTCTATGTTACAGAGTTAGTGGGTCTTCATGCCGGAGTTAACCATGCATCAGGTAATTTCTCACTTCAGGCTGGCGGCGTATTCATTAAAGATGGCAAACTCGATAAAGCAATCAAAATGGTTGTCTTATCAGGAAACTGGTTTGATTTATTAAAATCAATTCAAGGGATTGCCAATGATTTAAGATTTGAAGTCTCTGGTATTGGTTCACCGACTGTTTATGTTGGAGAACTAACCGTATCGGGTGAAGAAAAGTAAACATTTAAACGCGTCTCTAGCATAGACGCGTTTTTCTTACAGTAAAATATAACATCGTTTGATTAAGCAATAACTACATGATACAATGTACATAGTTAAAGGGAAAAATGATCTAATATGGTAAAAAAACGTGCAAATTTGATTCTCTTAGTAATTACCAGCCTACTATATGGAATGCTTTTATATCAAGCTATTTTAATGAGTTATAACGACTATACAACAGAATTAATATTCTATGTATCACTAGCTTTTTTTCCTCCAATGTGTGCCTTATCAAATGTTTTTTCAATAATATATTTCATTAGAGAAAAAACAGTAGAGAATTTAATGATGATTTTGATTTCAATTGGAACCATTACAGGATTTTTAATTATTCTTTATATCTTTGGTTCAATCATGTCGCATTTCTAAAGAAAAAGGATGTTACGATGCCAAGTATGGTTTTGTTCGATTTTTGTTTGACTTGTTATGACTATTGTTATAAAATCATGGTGTAGATATCAAATATCTCAAATGTTTGTCGCTACTTAGCATGCGACGCATAAGTAGCTGAGTTCAAATACTAAAATACTCTATTCGATTTGGATAGAGTTTTTTATAAAATTTATTACAATGATTTCCTGGTTACTTTTTTGTATTAGTCAGATAGTATGCACTCATCACTTTAGCGATAATAAAAAACAGAAAAATTGTATGTAAACATTTGACATATTGATCAAATTGCTTTATACTATGTGTGTAGGTTTCCTACAAAGAAGCTAACCAGTATGCTTCTAAAATGTTACTGGTGCGATCATGAGTTCGCTAACCCGCATGCGACTAATAAGTAGCGGGTCTAAATATATATTGAGCCTCTTTGGAGGTATTTTTTTTAGGAGAGACCTGATGACTGAATTTGGATTATATGTTTTGACACAAGAATATATGGAAAAATACTATATAGCGAAATACCCTCAAGATAAGGAAACTGGTGAAAGACCTTTTTTCTTTGCCGTAAAAGATCAAGACTCAGATTTGCTTTGGTTTATTCCAATTAGTTCAAAAATAAATAAGTATAAACCAATTATCGAAAAGTATCCAAATGCTGGCGTTGTTTGTGAATTGTATGGTGGTAAACAGTCAGCAATACTGGTACAGAATATGATTCCTGCAAAAGTAGAACATATTGAACGAGAATTCACAGTTAATGCCATCCATTACATTCTAAAAGACAAGAATAAGATTAATGACATTGAAAGAAGAACCAAGAGAGTTCTAGCAATAATCAAACACAAGAATGTAAAAATGTTTCAAGAAGTTAAAGAGCTTTACTTTGCATTATGTGCTGATAAATTATAAAAAAACCCATACTATTTAATTCTATCAACCATATGAAACCACAAAGACATTCCATGTCTTTTTGTTTCTATTCCCATAAAATACATCAAAACTATTTGGCTTTATATAACGTTTTTAGATAACATCTTTCTATGTTATAATCATATTAGGATATATATAGTCTTCTAGACTATTTTTGCGTGTCCTAAATAATAAATTTGAGGAATGTTCATGAAAAAAGCAATCAGACTGTATGTCTTAATAACTCAATTTATATTTACGATGGTTTTAGGTGGGATTCTTGGTGCGATTTATGGTAAATCAATTGATCCAGAAGGTACATCTGAAACGCTTTTTGCTGGATTGGGATTAGTGATTGCATTATTTATAAGCATGCTTTTGATTATACAATTTGTAAGAAATGAGAGACTGACAGAAAAAGATGATTAATTTAAAGAAAACATATCTTTATGCAGGCATATTATTTGTTAGCGGTGCACTCATCTATGCCATATGGTTTTTAGATCTTTTACCATGGTTTTTAATTGCAGCATCAGTAACTTTAATCAATTATTACTTTTTAGCAAGAATGGAGCAATATAAATCATTTACTTACGGCAAAGTCTTTGGCACATTGTTCTTAAGATATATTGTTTATATTATTGTTGCCTTCACCGTCATTTGGCTTCAAAAAGATAGCCCGCATTTGATTGAAATTGGGATATCACTGATTTTAGGGTTTTCAGTCATTCAGGTTGCCAGTATCATTAATGCATTGACTGCTAGAAATGAGGTGAAGTAATTGATTGAGTATTTACTTACTGTGCCATTTTACATATGGTCGAGTTACATCATTGTTTTCCTCTTGATTATTTTATTCCTGTTTGTTAGACACGGCATGAAAAAAATTAAGGTCGGCGATAAACCAGGCAAGTTTTTAACAATATTTATTGTATTGGTCGAATTCATGAACCAGTATGTTAAAAACAACATTGGTAAACATTGGAGGTTTGTTGCACCACTGGTCTTAGGTCTTGGTGTCTTCATCTTTGCATCCAACATTTCAGGTTTATTTTTACTGGATACGCCAACAAAATATACAACGGTTACTTTTGCATTTTCACTAGTTACTTTATTTATTATTCAGGTAACTGGTATCAAAAGTAGAAGGTGGCGACATCTACAGACACTGGTGGGACCAATGCCTTGGATGTCACCGATCATGGTACCACTGAACTTGCTGTCTGACTTAATGCCAATGATTTCAATGACAGTACGTTTATTCGGAAATATTGCCAGTGGTGCTGCGATGATGACTCTAGTTTATACATTCGGCTCATGGGCGTCCATCTTTATTGCACCACCGCTACACTTGTTATTTGACCTTGGATTTGGATTGATCCAAACCATTGTCTTTGTTTTACTAACTATCGTCTTTACATCAAACAAAATAGAAGAAAGTGATTTTATAATCGAAGGAGGAAAAAATAATGTTTAATTTATTAGAAATTGTACCAAATGAGTTTTTTGAATCAGGGATGGCTTATCTTGGAGCTGCCATTGCTATTCTAACCGCTGGTTTTGCAGGTATCGGTCAAGGACTGGTAGCGATGAAAGCAGTTGAGGCGGTTGGTAGACAGCCAGAAGCATCTGGTAAGATTACTGTCACCATGATTTTAGGACAAGCGATTGTTGAAACCTCTGGTATTTATGCATTGATTATTGCGTTTATATTGGCGAGTAAGTAATTGGTTTAACTATGGACATATTCAAAGAGATTGCTGATGCAATACAAGATGGTCTTAATTCAATTTTTGAACGTTGGGATTTAGTCTTAATGCAACTTGGTGCAACCATCATTTTGCTGGTAGCTATTCGTTTTTTCCTCTGGAAACCAGTCACTAAGTTTTTAGAAGCAAGAAGTGATGCCCTTTCTCAAGAACTTTATGATGCCAAGCATGAAAAAGATCGTGTGGCGCAAATCAGAAGTGAAACCCATAAAGAATATGAAGCAATGAAAACTGAAATCAGAGAATTGAAAGAAACGCTTTTGAATGAAGCGCATGCCGAAAAAGAGCGTATCATTGCTGCAGCTAGAAGCGAAGCCAAAAGAAGACTTAATCAAATTGAACATGATATTGCTCAAGAAGTTAGACTTCAAAGCGATAAAATTAAAGAAAGCATTAAGAAGATTGCTTTTCAAGTTGCAGAAAAGATTGTTTCACATGAACTCGCTGAAGATGAGGTTGATGAAGCAATTGATGAAATGATTAACCAAAACCTATGATAGGAAACATTTTTTCTGATGCGCTTTTTAAACTGGCTGTTAAAGAAGGCTGTTTAGAACTGATCATTGAGCAATTTGAAAACTTCATGAACATTGCAGAACATAATCCGGATTGGATTACCCTTTTAGATACGCCAACCGTCAGAAACAAAGTCAAACGAAAAATGATTTCCGATACTGAACTTTTTGATATTCGTTTCATTAACTTTTTAATGTTATTGATTAAGCACCATCAAATCAGATACTACAAAGACGTTTATGAACAGTGGACCATTCAAACAAGACTTGAACAAAAAATCGCATTTGTTCAGTTGTATACGGCTAAAGCACTGACCAAAAAACAACTTGAAAAACTTAGAAGTGAAGTACAGGATTATTTACCGAATTTAGAAATTGAATTTAGAGTTAAAATTGATCCTTCCTTGATTCGTGGTACCAAAATAATTTATCAAGGAAGAAGCATTGAAAGATCACTTAAAAAAACCATTGATGATATGAAATCGAACATCTAGAGAGGATGCTTATGGCAAAAATTGATATTGATCAAATTTCAGCACTGATACAAAAACAAATTGAAGACTATAAAGAGGATGTCAAACTAGAATCAGTTGGCCGTGTTTTAACGGTTGCTGATGGGATTGCCACTGTTTACGGTTTATCAAGAGCAGTATTGGGCGAACTAGTAGAGTTACCACACGATGTAAAGGGACTCGTTTTTAATCTTGAACAATATCATGTTGGTGTCATTTTATTTGGTCGAACCGATTTAATTAAAGAAGGCGACAATGTACGCTCAACCAAAAGGATTTTTGAAGTGCCGGTCGGTGATGACTTATTAGGAAGAGTCATTGATCCTTTAGGTAATCCACTAGATTTACAAGGAACAATTACCCCTGAGAAGATGCTGCCAGTTGAACGTCCATCAAAAAGCATTATGGATAGAGGTTTTATTAATGCACCGATTCATACAGGCATCAAGGTCATTGATGCGTTAGTTCCAATTGGTAAGGGACAGCGTCAGTTAATCATTGGCGATCGTCAAACCGGAAAATCAACGATCGCGATTGACACCATTTTAAATCAACGTGATAAAGATGTCATTTGCATTTATGTGGCGATTGGTCAAAAAGACTCAGCGATTGCCAATCTTTCTAATCTATTACAAATTAAAGATGCAGCGCATTATACAATCATTGTTAATGCTGGTGCATCCAAAGAAGCAACACTCTTATACTTAGCACCATATACCGGTTCAACGATTGCTGAATACTTTATGGAAAAAGGAAAGGATGTCATCATCATCTATGACGACCTATCCAAACACGCAGTGGCATACCGTGAACTATCGCTTTTGATGCGACGTCCATCTGGCCGTGAAGCATATCCAGGAGACGTATTTTACCTGCATTCAAGATTACTTGAAAGAGCAGGAAAATTAAGTGACGAATTAGGTGGCGGCAGCATTACGGCACTACCGATTGTCGAAACGCAGTCCGGTGATATTAGTGCCTATATTCCAACCAACATCATTTCAATTACTGATGGTCAATTATACTTGGAAAACAAGCTGTTCTACCAAGGGATTAGACCAGCAATTAGTGCAGGCTTAAGTGTTTCTCGGGTTGGTGGTTCAGCACAATGGAAAGCGATGAAACAAGTATCAGGAACCCTTCGAATCTCTTTGGCAAGTTACCGAGAACTCGAATCCTTTGTTCAGTTTGGTTCTGATCTAGATAGTGCATCCAAACGAAGACTGGATCGTGGTAGAAAAACAGTTGAGATTTTAAAACAGGATGTCCATGAACTGATTAGCATGGAATCGCAAATCGTTACGTTCTATGCACTTGAAAAGGGCTTTATGGACGATTTGACGATTAAGCAGATCAATAGCTTAATGGCTGAAATTGAACAAGGTCTATCACTGAATGCTTTAGGTAAGGAGTTAAGAGAACAACTGACTAAAGATAAAGAGATTAAAGATCATAGTTTGTTTGAAAAATTCATCAATCATATTCGGAGATTTGTATAATGGCTAATTTACAAGC
>CAZIZJ010000077.1:0-1389 GCA_964543675.1 uncultured Acholeplasma sp.
CACCGACATCTGCTTTAATGCGTTCAATCAATGCGCGTTTTTTAGCAAGTTTCATTTTCTTGACGCGCGTTTGAACCGTTTTATCGGTTGCATATTTTTCAAATGCTTTAATTTGAGGTAAATCCTTATGCCACTTCGTACCCAATAAATCATCAAGTACCTGGACTAACTCGTGGTTGATATGGAGTAACCATCTTCTGTGGGTAATACCGTTGGTTTTATTATTGAACTTTTCAGGGTATAACTGATAAAAATCATTTAGCTCAATGTTTTTTAAGATCTCGGTATGGAGTGCTGCAACTCCGTTGACGGAAAACGATGCATAAATACAGATGTTAGCCATTCTGACATTGTTAATCCCAATTAACTGCATCTGATATTGTTTTTCTTGTGAATAACCTTTTTCAGTCAAGAGTGCCTTGAATCTGCGATTCATTTCAACAATGATTTCGTAAATTCTTGGCAATAATCTTCTAAAAATCTTGATGTTCCACTTTTCTAGCGCTTCTGCTAAAATCGTGTGGTTGGTATAAGCACACACTTTAGTGACGATTGACCACGCTGCTTCATAACCAAGCTTTTCTTCATCCATCAAAATGCGCATTAATTCTGGAATGATTAATGTCGGATGGGTATCATTGATTTGGAATGTGTAGTATTTATCAAGATCAGCAATGTTTCTGCCCAATCTTTTATGTTCCAATAACGCAGATTTGATCCCGGCTGCTGAAAACAGGTATTGTTGTTGTAAGCGAATGATCTTGCCTTCTTCGGTTGAATCGTCCGGATAAAGGGACTTACAAATGTCCGATACCATGTCCAAGTACTCTTGATCATGATAGGGATGCCATTCGGATGCTTCGGTTGACCACAGACGAAGATGTGTGACCACACCATTTTCTGCACCAACGACTTTAACGTCATATGGCACTGCCTTGACCCAGACTGGATCAATTAATTTAGTGTTTTCAACATAGCCAAAATAAGGAATTTGAATTGCTTCTGCTTCCTTTCTTTCCTCCCAAATAAATGGTTGGTCTAACCAGTTGTCCGGATACTCTGTTTGTCGATCATTTTCAATCTTTTGAATGAAAAATCCTTTTTGATAACGAATTGAATTGCCGTAGAGTGGTAAATTGACTGAAGCCGCTGAATCAAGGAAGCATGCTGCAAGTCTGCCTAAGCCACCATTGCCTAAACCAGCATCAGTTTCTGCATGCTCGATTTCATTTAAATCATAACCGAAATCATCAAAAGCTGCTTTAACGATTGAGGCATAGCCTGAATTCATTAAATTTGACGTAATCAAACGTCCCATTAAGAATTCCATCGAGAAGTAGATTGTTTTCTTTAATTGGTTTGATTCAACATAAGCAGTTGTTTGTTGAT
>CAZIZJ010000077.1:1399-6354 GCA_964543675.1 uncultured Acholeplasma sp.
ATAATCATGTTCTAAGTGTTTATTGATAATTGCTGCCAGCGTTGCATATTTTTCATAAAGACTCGCAGTTTCTATTTTCTTATTGTATAAGTGGGATAGTGCAAGCACGTACGCACCTTTAAATGTATCTTTGTTTGAGAATATATTATTCATTGGGTTTATTCCTTTCTAGTGTTGCCTTTCAAACATCCTTATTTTACCATAGGTAAGGAAACCAGTTTTTATGCAACCGTTTACATTATCAATAAAATTAGCATATTTGAATGTATAATTTAACTATCACGTAATTTTTACATATTTCTTACGCAGAGGAGAGATTTTTATGAAAACCAATCTGATGAAACGATTAGATGAAATCGCAGTTGTTTTAGGAAACAAAGAGGGAGCCATTGCACTGATTGGCTTAGGTTCAGTCGGCATTGATACCAATAGGTTAGATCGATATTCAGATATTGATTTTTTCGTGATTGTCGAAGACGGTTATGCACCGTCTTATTTAAATGATTTATCATGGCTAAATGATGCGCATCCTTTGGCTTATACTTTCTTAAATACCAAAGACGGTCATAAGATTCTCTTTGAAGATGGCATCTATGGTGAATATGCAGTATTTGAGCTTTCCAGATTAAAAACCATCGATATGGTGGATGCGAGACTCCATTGGAAAAATCCAAAACGTGATTTTATCTTAAAAACCAGTCTCAATCCAAAAAGAAAAACACCGACTTTGGACTTCGCATTCAATGAAGCAATGACCAATATCTATGTTGGTTTGTTAAGATATTTACGCGGCGAATATACTTCGGCATTAAACTTTGTTCAAGAATACGCTTTTAATAATGTGATTTCAGTTTTAAGTAATTTAGAACCTGAACAAGTCAAAGGTGATTATTATAATAACGCAAGACGCATAGAAACCAGATTCCCCGAGTTTTCAGCACTGCTTCCTAAAATATTGGTCGGCTATAAGAATACCCCTGATGCTGCAGCTGTGCTGATGGCATTTATGACAACATATGCCGATTTGAATCCACGCATGGTAAAAGAAATTGAACTGTTAATTGAATCTTGCAAAAAATAAAGGATGTCGCCATCCTTTTTTTCTTAAATATTGGAAACCGTTAACCGTTTATGAACATTGTTAGTATCAATCGCACGATGAACAATGAAATGTGCTAAATCAGCCACAGTGATTTGAGATTTACCTTTGGCATTATAAAGCAGGTAGTCGCCACCAACGTTATATTTCTCATGGGTATCAAATGGTAGAATCTCTTTGGCTGGCGATACAAAAGTCCAGGCAAAGGATTCATCTTTTCTAAGTACCATCAATAAATCATACGCACCACGAACCTTTTCTTTCCAATCAGGACCAATATGCGAGATCAGTGGTTCGTTATTCTCCAAAAGCAGTGATGATGCCCCACCGACAATAACAATTCGTTTATTGAGCATTTTTACTACATTGATAATATGTCTTGAACCGTCTAAAAACTCGTTATATAAATTTGGATTATTCCAGCCCGAATTATAAGCTGATATCACGACATCGGCACTTTTTAATACCTCTGCTAGTTTTTCTTCATCAAAAACGTCACAATGCACGCTTTGCAGGTTAGGATGGTTATCAAATATACCAGATCTTGAAATAGCAAACACATAATGATCTGCCAGTAATGCTTCTTTGACCAATGCTCTTCCAACAAAACCTGATGCACCAATAATTGCCAACTTCATAAATATCACCTCATTTACCTCATTTTACCATATGAAATGATAAAAAACTGTGATGAAAGCGTTTAATTTTTAAGAATTATTAAAATAATAACCACCTGAATTAGAGGTGGTTTAGCTGCTGGTGCTTATTTTAATTGTTTTCGAACCAGCGGAACAACCTTTGAACCAAATAACTCAATTGACTTTAATGTATCTTCATGCGGCATTAAAGACCCTGGTGTGTGCAGTAAAAAGCGATTGATGCCTAAGCCTTTGATTGTTTCTGCAATTCTTCTGGCTACCGTTTCGACATCTCCTAAATAAAGTGGTCCGTATTCAATCGAGTTTAAGTATTGTGCTTTGGTATATTCGCTCCAGCCACGTTCTTTGCCGATTTTGCTGAAGCCTTCATGATGAGGCTTAAAATATCTTTCAATTAAATCCTGGGGATCGCCATCAGTGATCATGCCGTGAGAGTGCACACCAATCTCCATTTCAGATAAATCATGGCCAGATTCGATATAAATATGTTTATATAAGTCAATCAATGGCTTGAATCTTAACGGTGAACCACCAATAATCGCGAAAACCACAGGCAGCCCTAATTTGGCTGCACGAATAATTGATTGCTGAGTACCGCCAATCGCGATACTTACCTTCAGTTTTTCTTGTTTGGATCTAGGGTAGACGCCGTTGCCTGCTAATTTAGGTGTATGCTTGCCACCATGCCAATGAACATGTTCCTGCTCCCTTATTCTTAATAAGAAATCCAGTTTTTCAGAAAACAATGTATTGTAGTCATCCAAGGCATAACCAAACAATGGAAATGATTCAATGAATGAACCACGTCCAGCCATAATTTCTGCTCTGCCACCTGATAAGAGATCAAGCGTAGCAAATTCTTCATAAATTCTTACAGGGTCTGCTGAAGAAAGTACTGTCACTGCGCTACCTAAGCCAATCTGTTTTGTCAGTTTAGCGGCTGCTGCTAAAATCACTTGCGGGGAAGATGCTGCATATTCATCGCGGTGATGTTCGCCAATGCCATAAAAAGACAAGCCGACTTTATCAGCCAAGACAATCTCTTCAATCGCGTTATTAAGTCTTGTTTCATGAGATATCTTGCCAGTTACATCATTGACGCCACTTTCCAAAAATGTTGTCAGTCCAAATGTCAGTGGCTTCACTTGCTTGACCTCTTTTTCGCTAGCAACAAGGCTTTTGGATGTTTCTTGAGGTTTTCACCAATCATGCCACCAAAAAGCAAACTTGGTTCAAAATTGCCTTGACTAAATTGACTTAAGAATTCCGTTTCTTTCTCATTAAAACTAGATATCTCTTTCAAGAAATCATGATATTTTACATCAACACTTTCGAATAATATCTTTTCATTTGGACTTTCTTCATGAAGTCCTTGGTAGAAGGCAACAATCTTTCGAACAAATGGATATTGTTGTGGCAAGATCTTATGATTATACATGATGCTTTTTAATGAAGCAAAGTTTTTATTGCCATAAAAGAGGCTTGAAAAATAAATGCCGTAGTTTTCAAGGGTTGACAAGGTATTCAAATGAAGATCCGTAAATAATTCGTCTTTTCTTGCAAAATACTCCGGAGCCAAAATATGTCTTCTGTTTAAATAATCAAATGTTAACTGATAAGTGTCTTTTGTTACTTGATCAACAATAACATAGGCATCACTACCACCAGTTAATACTGATTTTTTTACATCAATTGAAAAGTTTTTCTTCATCAAAACAACTGGTAAAAGCCCAGAAATATCTTTTCTAAGTTGATTGACTTCCTCTAAGGTTAAATCCGTATGCAAATCAAATGTCAGATGACTTGTCAGAAAGCCAACATCCATCAATAAAAACTGTAGTGCCGATTCACCACTTAGTTTAAGATTTCCAAATATTTCTTCACTATCAAATGCGAACAAAACATCGCCAATTCTTTTTAGTTTATTTGTCTCCATATTATTCCTCAATCTGTTCTATCGTTAAAATAATTTTATCATAGAAAAATTAAATCCCCCAAACGGAGGATTCAGTTTACTTTTTGGTATAATCTTGTTTTCTAATTGACCCGTCTTTTTTATGAATAACGATTGATGAGTCTTGATTTTCTGCTAACTGCTCTGCAAATTCAATAGCAGCTTTCTGGGTTGTAAAATACTTGATTGTTTTTTCAGAACCTTCTTTTCTTACTCTCCAGCTACCAGCATGTTCAGAATCATCATCCTTGTTTTGAGAGATGTGATATTTTGCAGGTTTTTTACGTTTTGCAGGTGCGGGCGTTGCTGGTTTTTCTGCTGGTTCTGGTTTTTCTTCAGCAGCCGCTGCTTGTTTCACTGGTTCTGCCGGCTTCTCTTCAACCACCGTTTTTTGTGGCGCAGGTTTTTCCGTTTTAGCGGCTGTAGTTTCAGCAGCGCTTGCTGGTTTTTCTTTTTTTGCTGGTTTAAATAGCGCAAATAAAATAATGATCAACAATAACAGAGCAGCACCAATAATTGCCCACTCCATCCATGTCCATAAAGCCGTGTCAAATCCATTTTCAAATGGCATAATCTCATATCCTCCTATGTAACTTAATTCTATTTTACTATTTTTTGGTAAAAATAGCGAATCTTGACCTTAAAACTGCTATATATAGCGTTTTTTTATCTAATTATTACCGATTATCGTATAGAGATAGTATGCAATTGCTAAATGCAAGATAAATGATCCCCAATTGATAACAACAAAGTACCAGTGTTTCGTCTTGTGTCTGACTAAATAAAGACCCATTAGTCCACCGATTGAGCCTAGTAAAAAACTAAACAAGAGTAGTGTTTTTTCTTTGATGCGCCATTTGGCATCCTTGGCTTTCTTTTTATCCAAGCTATAAAGCATAAAGGTGACTAATGATAGAAAGACCCAAGTAACAATATAAACATATAAAATGTATGGATGCATGATATCTCCTTAAAACATCTCTGAGATGGTTTTTCCTTGCATATGCAAGATCAAATAATCTGGTCCACCGGCTTTAGAATCGGTGCCACTCATGTTAAAGCCACCAAATGGCTGATATCCAACAATCGCTCCAGTGCATTTACGGTTGAAATAAAGATTGCCTACATGAAACTCTTTTCTAGCTTTTTCAAGATGCTCTCTGTTATTTGAAATGACCGAACCAGTTAAACCGTATTCGGTGTTATTGGCGATTCTTAATGCTTCTTCAAAATCTTTGACCTT
>CAZIZJ010000078.1:0-1898 GCA_964543675.1 uncultured Acholeplasma sp.
AAAAGCAGATGTTAAGTGTCTGCTATGTCAAAATGAAACTGTTTTTCATGATTACCGGTTGAAACAAATAACTCATAGCACCTCAACAGTCAGTGCCTGTTATATCAACTATAAAGCCAGACGCTATCGGTGCTTGACATGCGGGAAAAGATTTTTAGAAGATAACCCTTTCTTAAAGAAATATGAAAAGATTAGTCTACTTACCAAAATGAATATTTTAGAACATTTAAAAACGCCTTCGAATACCTTTACTTCTGCCGCTCATCTTTATCACATATCCAAACAAAGTGTCATTGATATATTTGATGGACATGTATCAGCAAACAGACGAAGACTACCTGAAGTGATTAGTATGGATGAGTTTTATAAATCAAGAGGATCAAAATATAAATATGCCTTACTACTCTATGATTTTAAATATAAAAAAGTCATTGATGTGCTAACAACCCGTCATAAATACTATTTAATTAGTTTCTTCAGTAGAATACCCAAACATGAAAAAGAACGGGTTAAATACTTTATTATCGATATGTGGGAGCCGTATAAGGAAGCCATTCGTCTTTCTTTTCCTAAAGCACAGATAGCGATTGATTCATTTCATATCATCAAAGAATTAAATGAAATCATCAAAAAATTAAGAATTGAAGTTATGAATCAATATAAGGAAGCTGATCACAGTTTAATGACCAATGACATGTACTATTATATGTTAAAAAAGTTCCACTTTTTCTTCGTTAAGGATTTCAACAAATTATCATCTAAAAAGTTCGTAATACCCAAACTTCAGACAGCCTGGGATAAGCATACGATTTTAGATTATTTACTGTCAATTGATGCACAACTTGAAAGTGCTTACCGATTAAAAGAACGATATCGTGAATTTAATATGGTATCCTCATATGACAGCTGTGATGATGAGTTTGAAGCACTGATCGATTTATTTAGCAATCATCAGTAGCATCTCTAAGATCCTTCAGCAAGACCTTAATTACCTGGAAAAATGAAATCAAAAACTCATTCATCAGAGTTGATGGCAAAAGATTGTCCAACGGACCAATTGAAGGAATTAATTCACAAGTAAAAACTATCATTAAGTCAGCTGCTGGTATTAGAGATTTTTACCGATTAAGAAACCGGATTATGTATTCTATTAATAAGGATATTCCCATCATCAACAAGGATACTAAAAAATAAGTGAGACTACGAAATTCATCGTAATCTCACTGTAATGTTAACTGTCATTTTGGGAAGTTTTATCCCCACCCATTGGAAAGTGCATTTTCCGGTTTACCCCCGTCTATTTTAAAGCGCAATTATCCAACGCTATGTCAAATAGAAATCTATATTTTTATTAACTGCTAATTTATTAAATTTTTTTGAGTATAAATTGTTTTTTATAGCTAATTTAGCATGAAATTCACTAAAATATATCCTTTAAATTCTTAACAATCATGTTTTTAAATAGTTCATTAAAATCTTCCAAACAACCTATAACCCCACTAATTTTCAATAAGGCATTCAAAGAAATATCACCACTTGACTCAAATCTCCTAATTGAGCCGTAACTAACACCAGATCTTTTACTAAGTTCCCTTTGTGTTAATTTTGATTCTTTTCTTCTTTTCTTGAATCTTTCAACTAGTTGGCAAGTAATTGATTGCACGGTTGCGACTTTTACAAAATCGCTAATATCAAATTTATTTATCATACTGTTAATATTTTAGCACTTTGGTGCCTTTTTATCAATAAAACGCTAATATTTTAGCGTTTTATATTTGGATTATATCAGTTAGAATAATGATGAAACAGCAACTAAAAAAGTCCATTTTCATTGACTGGTTTTTCAGGTACCAGTTGTCCGATATCCCACATCTCAATAATTTTATTGTCTAAAAACT
>CAZIZJ010000078.1:1911-2985 GCA_964543675.1 uncultured Acholeplasma sp.
ATATGTCATCACCAAATCTCCTTCTTCGATGACATGATACACTTTAATTTCGCGTTTTGGAAAGTTTTTAGCACTTTTTTCCATTGCTACAATAATCGTTTCTCTATCGCCTTTAAAATACGCATTATGATGCTTAAAATCTAAGCTGACATATTTATCAAAAACACTTCTGGCACGTCCAGCACTAGTTTCATGTAAAAATTCTATTGCGACTTCTTTTTGATTGATATCACTCATATTCGTATAGATCCTTTCATTGCATAATAGATTATAAATCTTATAATCCATAGAGTTTTAGAATAAACTTTTTTGCTTCATCAAATCCTTCACTCAAGAAAACAGCACCAATGATTGCTTCAAGTGAAGTTGCAAGCTTCTTTTTACCGTCCAATTCAGTGTTAACATAAAGTAAAAAATTATATATGTTTAGTCTTTCACCGATTCGTTGAAGAGCAAAATTGCTCTGCAATTCGTTGATGGTGATTGACAATTCACCATTATTTATTTCTGGGTTTTTTCTAAACAAAAGGTTGGAGAGCGTCAATTTAATCACATGATCACCCACAACCGCTAGCGAATCTTGATTGTTTAAAGTCATTTTCGTTTTGTCAGTATATTCCTGTGCAAATCCTGAACAAGTAATTGCTTGTAGTGCATATTCAAGATTATCCAGTTTATAACCTAAAAAATCATGTAGTTTATCAAGTTTTTCAATTATTGTTTCCAGATATTCCTGTGCTATTTCCATTATGATACCTCGCCCTAATTATCCAAAGTAACCCTTCTAAATATCACTATATCATTACTTTTCTCTTAAGTTTTGTCAACAAATCCATGTCATCAGTTTGATAAAGTGCATATGTGATTGTATATGAATCACTTATTTCTTCTTTGAAAAATCTAGATGATGAATCGCCTCATACATTTCTGGTCGACGATCTCTAAAGATTCCCCAGCTTTGACGTTGGAAATTAATTTCTTCGAAATCGAATTCTGCAATTAGATAACTTTCTTCAGTTCTATTTAACTCTTTTATTTTTTCGCCAAATGGATCAGCAATAAAAGACGAACCAT
>CAZIZJ010000078.1:2995-6060 GCA_964543675.1 uncultured Acholeplasma sp.
CCATAAAAAGTCATTGATGAATCGCCATCTTTTTCAGTACCAACACGGTTGGATGCAACTACCGGTATGATATTGGCAGCAGCATGTCCGCACATCACGTTTTGCCAGTGGGTTTTACTGTCTTTATCTAAAACCGGTTCGCTGCCGATTGCTGTCGGATATAAAATGATTTCAGCGCCCATTAAGGTCAAACATCTAGCAACCTCACTAAACCACTGATCCCAGCATATGCCAATGCCGACTTTGCCGTATTTGGTATCAAATACTTTAAAGCCTGTATCACCTGGTGAAAAATAGAACTTTTCTTCATAGGATTGTCCGGTCGGAATATGGGTTTTACGGTATACGCCTAAACTTTCACCACTAGCATCAATCATAATTAAAGAATTGTAGTAGACATTGCCGCTCTTTTCAAAAAAACTGATTGGCAAAACAACATCAAGTTCTTTTGCTAATTTTTGAAATTCTTTGATAAATGCAGAATTCTCTGCATCTTCTGCCAGTTTTAAATACTCATAGTTTTCAATTTGGCAAAAATAAGGTGTTTTAAAAAGTTCTTGGAGTAAGATGATCTTCGCCCCATCTTTCGCACAACTTCTCACCATTTTTTTAGCTTTTTCAATATTGTCATTGATGTCCCAAGTGATTGACATCTGGGTTGCTGCTACTTTTACTTTCATTTCTTTCCTCCTACTATCTTGTTATTTCACTTTAGGGATTTGCATGGTAATGCAATGAATATTGCCACCACCAAGTAAAATCTCCCTAGAATCTATTTGATGAATCTGTTTTTCTGGATAAAGCTTTTTAAACTGCTCATAAGCTATTTTATCTTCTTTTACATTAAACTTAGGCAAAATGACATAATCTTTTCCTTGATAATAGTTAATGTAGCTACCGGCTAACCGGTCGTTTACTAGTCGTGGCTTACCATCTTCATTGATTAAATCCGATGCTTCAGTTTCAGATAAATACATCGGTGTTGGCATTACCACTTTAATAATTTCAAATGGGTTGCCATCAAGATCAGTTGCTTCCTTTAAAACATTGTATGTTTCTAGGCTTAAAGCATACTGTGGATCATTTTTATCTTCTGTCCAACCGATAGCAATAACATTTGGTCTTACAAAACAACAAATATTATCAACGTGTTCATTGGTTTCATCATTGTAAACTCCGCGAGGTAGCCATATGACTTTTTTAGCATTCAAATAAGTCTTTAATTTGCTTTCAATTTCATTTTTAGTTAAATGTGGATTTCTGCCTTCGGACAGTAAACATGCTTCTGTGGTTATAAAAACACCTTCACCGTTTGTATGAATGCTGCCACCCTCTAAGATGAAATCAGGCACATAATGATTTTCTAAGTTCAATGCTTTAGAAATCTCTTTAGATACTTGATCGTCTTTTTCATAGTCTTGATAAATGCCGTCAAATGAACCACCCCAGGCATTGAAACGAAAATCCATACCTAACAGACGATGATGATTCGTTAAAAAGATGGGACTGGTATCTCTTGCCCAGCAATCATTGTAATTAATTTTTAATATTTTAATATTTGAATTATTTAATATTGGTTGAATGTCATAGTTAACATGTTCATCAACTAATACATATACTTTTTCATATAAAGCTATTGTATTGATGATCTCAAAAAACTGCTTTGAAACAACAGCACCTTTTTTTCTCCATGTATCACCACGATAAGGTAGCATCATAATTGTTGCCTCATGGCGATCACCTTCAAATGGCATAAAAAAATCTAAATCTATCAAGTAAAAACCTCCTGTTTCAATACTTAACCTACTTATAGTCTAACACGTGCAACCAATTCTGTTTCATCAATATCGCCCGTTTCTTCAAAACCAAATGATGCATACAGTTTTTTGGCAAGAACATTCTCTGGTTCATAAGAGATGTATGCATAGGTTGCTGGTCCATATGGAAAACTGCGTATGATTTCAAGTGCTTTTTTAACTGATGCCTTGCCGTATCCTTGATTTTGATATTTTTTATCAATCAGTAGTCTACAAAACTGATAACTGTTGTCATCATCATATATATTATCTTTAGCAAGTTCATAATACATGTAAATATGACCAACGAGTTGGTCTTTTTCATTGTAGATTGCATAAGATAATGGTGGATATGGATCATTGGTTTCAGCCACATAGGATTGTGACAACGTGTACATAATTGGTGCAACAAATGTCTCTTGTTCTTTTGTTACACTTAATTTTATGCATGCTTCCCAGTTATCCCATGTAACTTTTTTAAACGTAACCATACTATCACTCTTTTCTTTATTATAGCCAAATTATTCAACACTTTATTTTTCACTTCTATATTTGAGAGTTTTCAGCGAACAAAAGTAATCAACTGATATGAATTACAAAGTCTCTTTTATCAAAAAGTCCTTCAGATGAATCCCTTGAACACCATCTTCGTCTGCTCTCCAGTTTTTATCTAACCTAACAACATATTTATGATAGTTATCTTTTTTTCAATAGTTTTATAGGAGTAACTCGTATATAAATATAATAAATGTATATGTTTTTAAGAGTTAGTCTTATTTATTTAGTTTTTTGTGACTGCTTTTTTAATTCAAGCAACGAGATAGACTCCACCAATGTTGAGTGTATCCGTGTTCACTACTTTATGTTGTTCAATACGAACGAAAATTATGCATATGTTATACTTTTTCTTTCTTTTGAATATATCTCATATAGCCAGAAAGACTCTTTTAGTTTATAAAAACCGGAATTACGGCAAATTTTTTCTCATCAATAGCCTTCATACATCCTTTAAATTTGATCACATTATCTGATGTCAATTCAATTCTAAGTGGAAAGCCTTTAGATAGTCCTCTATTCAATCCAATAAAAAATGCATTTACTGTAATTCCGCTACTAAGTTTTAATTTCTCATAGAAGTTTCTAAGTGTCATTGATTCACTCAATGGCTTCATCTTAACATCATCTTTTTCATTATCAATTAATACAAGAAAATTTGCTGATGGTTCAAAATATGTTTCAACATAAATATTTAATTCTATTCTTTTATAG
>CAZIZJ010000079.1:0-6019 GCA_964543675.1 uncultured Acholeplasma sp.
TACATCCGGATGTTCTTTCTGAAGTCTTTCAATGCCTTCTGGACAACCGACCAACCCGACATATCTCACATCTTTGGCACCTTTACTTTTAAGGGTTCTAATCGCTTCACTTGCAGAACCACCGGTTGCCAGCATTGGATCCAATACCAAGACGCAGCCATCTTTGATTTCTTCTGGAAATTTCGCATAATAAGGAACTGGCATTAACGTCTCTTCATTTCGATACATACCAATATGACCAACTTTCGCAGAAGGTATCAAATCATGAATGCCTTCAACCATGCCAAGTCCTGCTCGTAAAATAGGGACGATGACGACCGGTTTTTTTAATTCATAGGCAATCATTTTTCGAATCGGCGTTTCAATTTCTTTTGGCACCGTTTCTAAATCCTTAGTCAGTTCATAAGTAATCAAAGCACTTACCTCAGATACATTTTCCCTAAAACTCTTGGTTGACGTGTTTTTATCTCTGATGATTGACATCTTGTGGTCAATCAAAGGGTGTTTTAGTATAACAACTTTTGACATTATTCCATCTCCTCTTCTATGGCAGTTATTTTATCTACTCTGACTTCATGACGTGGTTCTTGATGGGCATTTAAAAAAGTATCAACAATGAGCTTCGCTTCACCTAGTTGGTGCGTTCT
Source organism: uncultured Acholeplasma sp. (assembly GCA_964543675.1). Lineage (GTDB taxonomy): Bacteria > Bacillota_I > Bacilli_A > Acholeplasmatales > Acholeplasmataceae > Acholeplasma. Next base: position 648 of record CAZIZJ010000079.1, read on the forward strand.
GCCACCTAAGGCAATAACATTGGCATGGTTATGCTCTTTAGCAAGTCTAGCTGTCAACTCATTATAAACCAGTGCTGCTCTAACACCTTTTACTTTATTGGCTGCAATACTCATGCCAATACCAGTTCCACAAATTAAGATACCATAATCAATTTGACCTTTGGCAACTTCTCCTGCAACCAATTTTGCATAGTCAGGATAATCTACACGATCAACCGAGTTGGCACCAAAATCCGTAACCTCGTGTCCTTTATTCACTAAATGAACAATCAGTGCATCTTTTAAATCAAAACCTGCATGATCTGAACCTAATCCGATTTTCATAACTCACGTCTCCTTTTTAAATTTATTATAACATAATAAAAAGACTAAAAAATGAATTTTCTAGCCTTTAATATTTTCTTTGACTTGTGAACGTTTTCTTTCATGTTGTTTCAAGAATTTTTTTCTAAGTCGAATTGATTTTGGTGTTATCTCAATAAACTCGTCATCATTAATGAAATCCATGCATGCTTCTAAACTCATATCAACCGGACGTTTTAACACGGTAGTTGCATCCTTGTTAGCAGAACGCATGTTAGATAATTTCTTTTCTTCAACCACATTGACTACTAAATCGTTGTCTTTATTGTTCATACCGACAATCATGCCTTCATAAACATTAACTCTTGGTTCAACAAAGAATACACCACGGTCTTCTAAGTGACCGATTGCATATGCTGTCGTCATGCCTTGACTCATTGAAATCAATGCGCCATTCGAACGGTTACCTACGGTATTATTGATTAAATTTCTGTAATCCAGGAAAATGTGTGATAAGACGCCATAACCTTTGGTTGCTGTTAGAAATTGCGTCATCAAACCAATTAAACCACGAGAAGGCATATGATAGATCAGTCTGGATTCATGAACACCTTGATCCATTCTAATCATATCGCCACGACGATTGCCTAAGAGTTCCATCACTGCACCAACATAATCATTTGGTGCATCAATTTGAACTTCTTCATAAGGTTCTAATGTTTTACCATCAATTTCTTTTAAAATAACTTTCGGACGAGAAACCTGGAATTCATAACTTTCTCTGCGCATCGATTCAATTAAGATGCCTAAATGCAATTCACCGCGTCCTGAGACAATCCATGTTTCAGAACCGCCTGATCTTTCGACTTTTAAAGAAACGTCTTTTTGAACTTCTTTAAATAATCTTTCATCAATTTTAGATGCAGTAACAAACTTGCCTTCTTTACCGGCAAAAGGTGAATTGTTGGTTAGAAACATCATCTGAACTGTCGGTTCATCGATATGTAGTCTAGGTAGTGCCTCTTCAAAGCCAACATCGGTAATGGTGTCGCCGACATGAATATCTGCTAAACCTGCAATCGCGACAATATCCCCTGCAGTAGCAACATCGGTTTCAATCTTATTTAAACCGATATATCTAAATAGTTTTTGAACTCTGAAGTTTTCAATCTTTCCATCAGCTCTAATGCATGATACAAATGCGTTAACTTTTAATGTGCCTCTAAATACTTTACCAATACCCATTCTGCCAACATATTCATTATAGTCAATTAATGCCGGTTGAAACTGCAGTGCACCTTCTGATACTTTCGGTGCTGGCACATGATTAACAATCGTATCCATCAATGGCTTCATATTGATTGCTCCACTAATGTTTTCTTCAAATGATGATAATCCAAGTAATCCTGATGCATAAATGATTGGAAACTCTAATTGTTCTTCGGATGCTCCTAAATCAATGAATAAATCAAATACTTGATTAACCGTTTTTTTAGGGTCAGCAAATGGACGATCGATTTTGTTGATGACAACAATCGGTTTTAAGTTTTCCTCTAACGCTTTTCTTAAGACAAACTTGGTTTGAGGCATGACACCATCTTTAGCATCAACCAATAATAAAACACCATCAACAAGTTTCATGATGCGCTCTACTTCACCACCGAAGTCAGCATGTCCAGGTGTGTCCATGATGTTGATTCGATAATTGCCGTAGTTGATTGAGGTTGCTTTTGCAAGAATCGTAATCCCTCTTTCACGTTCAATATCATTGCTGTCCATTGAACGTTCCTGAATCACTTGATTCTCTCTTAATGTCTCTGATTGTTGTAAAAGTTTGTCGACTAAAGTCGTTTTACCGTGATCAACGTGTGCAATAATTGCTACATTTCTAATTTCCATTTTTATCATCCTTATTTAAGCCTTTTATATTTTATCATAAGATGCGCGAAACATAAAAAAGAAATGTCATTTTTCGACATTTCCTCATTTATAATTACATACTTTCCTTTATAATATTAAAATATACTGTTTATGATTTTATTCATCAAATATAAATGCATATTCAATCTAGTTTGTTACTAAAGTTGTTTCTATTTTTTCTCATAAACTTATAAAACTTTTCACCTGGCAAAATGTTGAATGTTCCAAACTTCTCATTGAAATCAATCATTTTATCTTTGTATTCTGCAAAAACTATACTTAAAAAACTTTCTAGTGATTGGTTCTTAAATTCAATTTCCATATTAAATACTTTGATTTTTAAATCTTCTTTTTTTTCTATTACAATACAACAAAGGTTAAACATCACAATTATGGAATTAGCGAAGCTTATGAAACTGCCCTCGAGTGTAAGAATATCATTTTCATTGTTATACATAATATTTAGGTGTTTTTTTATATGTATAATGATTTTTATGATCTCTTTCACTTGTTTTAGAGATTGATTCCAGTACATGATTCTTATGATTTTTATCAATTATTAGATTTATGAAGAAACTTTCAGCAGCCATTTTCATTCTCCTTATCCAGTTAAAGGTCGTATAGATTTTTGCTAACAATACTCTAATATATTTTAATCAAATCTTTTATTGGTATATTGTTATAAATCTCTTTTGTTACATGATTAATTGTTAAAACTGGTATGATTTCATCATTATGCACAATACAAGGTAGTATTTGCTCAAAATAATCAAACTTACCTATTGCCAATACATTCTTTATGATTTCATCATTAGTAATTCTTTCCACAACCACTAAATTAGGCATGATGTTATATCCTAACTTCACTTTGAGACAATCAGTGATTTCATCACTTAACGTTTGAAAATCAAACACATTTATCTGATACCATTTTTCTCCTCTTTTAACATAAACATCACTTCTATATCCCTTATCTTCAAAGTATGATGTATTATATTGAACATATATGTCTGTTTTAGTCATTCTGTTCTTGCGTATTATTCAGTAATATCTTAACAATTAACTAAATATACTTTCCTTTCTTTTTTATTTAATTAAGTTGATTACAATGTTTAAGTATCTAAGATTTATTTCATTCATAGATTCTGTGTTTAAACTTTAATGAAATGTTTCCAAAATCGTTTTTTCTTCTTTGTTTAAGAAGTAGAGTACTGTTTTGTCTATCACTTTTTTACTTCTTTTTTCTGAAAACAAGTACATATTCTTTTCCTCCATTTAGTTTTGAACACAGATAAAAAAGAAAGAAGATAAATCACGCTTTAGATTATAATTAATCTTCTCAGTTGTTTTCTATATTCATTTTGTTCTTCTTAATTGGATTATATCAAAATCCAAATCGGAAGTGTTGATATTCTATAATAAATTTGTATTCTACTTAATTACATTCATGATTTCTTCAATATCAATGCTTCCTGCTCTAATGATGACTGGATCTTTTTTGGTCAAATCAACGACTGTTGATGAAACTTCACTGCTTGCATAATCATTTGGATAGATTCTATCAACTAGATTTTCATAGCTTAATTTAATCGTTTCATAATCATTGAGTGGTATTTCACTGCTTCGGTTGACTGAGGTCGTTTTTAATGGTCCATACATCTTAATTAAATCAAGTGCCGTCTTATGATTTGGTTTTCTGACACCAATAGTTTTTTCGCCAGTCAATTTAAAATAGTTTTCATTGCTGTTTAGAATTAATGTCAGTCCACCTGGCCAAAATGCTTTAGCTAGCTTCACCGCTTCATCAGTTACTTCAGCATACTGGGCAACTTGATCCAATGAACTACATAGAATCGCCATTGGCTTATTAAAGTCTCTTCCCTTTATTTGATAGATTCGTTCGATGCCTTCTTTATTTAAAAATGCTGTACCGATACCATAGACAGTATCGGTTGGAAAAATAATTACTTTTTTCATGAAAGAACACCACCAATGCCTACAAAAGTCATACGATCTTTTCCTTGCATATCTTTCTTTTGAAAAAGGGTTGCACCAGGTAAATGCTTAATAGCTAAATCTTTAATGGCTTGTGCCTGAAGGTAACCATGCTCAAAAGCGATCAACCCTTTATCTTTTAAAAAATCTTTGGCTCTGGATAAAATGATTTCGTAAGGTTCAATACCGTTTGTTCCACCGAAAAGCGCTAATTTAGGCTCTTTTTCTACAATGTCCTGAACCAGTTCATCATTTGGTATATAGGGTGGATTGGCAATGATCATATCATATTTCTTAGTTACTTTCGAAAACCAGTCTGATAAAAAGAAATTGACATTGCCGCCAAGTATTTGACTATTTTCTTTGGCAACCACTAGAGCATCATCTGAAATATCTGCAGCATCTACTGTCATCTTGTTTTCTTCCAATGATAGTGTGACTGCAATACAGCCACTGCCTGTGCCTAAATCAAGAACATCAACTGGTTGCTGATTAAAATAATGATCATATATCGATAAGACCTCTTCAACCAACTCCTCTGTCTCTCTTCTAGGAATCAAGACATTGTCGTTGACCTTGAACTTATAACCATAAAAATATGAAAATCCTAAAATGTGCTGCACCGGTATGTTTTCAAAAACATATTTATTGACTGCTTCATCGATCATTGTTAAAAAGGATTCCGGCATTTCTTCTTTTTGGTGCATATAAAACTGATGCGGCGTATAAAAAGACAACTCCATAATCAACCACTTGATTGACTCTGGTTCTTTATTGTTTTTAAGTGCTACTTTTTCGTACTTGGACAATACCTTTTCTAGCGTCAAACTTTTTCTCCTTGAAGGGCTTGTTTCTGAAACTCATTAATCAACGGATCAATGATCAAATCAATTCTGCCTTCCATAATGGCATCCAACCTATTTAAGGTTAAACCAATCCGGTGATCAGTAACACGGTTTTGTGGGTAATTATAGGTTCTGATCTTTTCGCTTCTATCACCTCTGCCCGCCAGTGCTTTTCTATTGGCACCTTCTTTTTCCATTTGTTCTTCCATCACCTTGTCATAAATTCTAGTTACCAATAGTTTATAGGCTCTATCTTTATTATCATGCTGACTTCTTTCTTCTTGTGATGTGACAACAATACCAGTTGGA
>CAZIZJ010000080.1:0-5599 GCA_964543675.1 uncultured Acholeplasma sp.
TTTAGAACCGATATTCCAGGTATTTATAAACTGGAAATCAAAAAGCTTGATGCAGGTGGTACAGTCATCTCTGAATCAGTCAGCTATACGACATTTTCGTACTCCAATGAATACAACGGTTTCTTTGATGTTGAGGCGAACTTTACCATGATGCGCCGCATTTCAGAAATCGGTAATGGCGAGGTTTTATATACGACTGATGGCATGTTTAGCATTGAAGCGCAAACCAGAACAGAAAACTTTGATCCAACCATTCCGTTTTTAATTACGGCACTGGTCCTATTCCTATTAGATATTGTTGCCAGAAAGTTCAAATTTAAGTGGCCGCACGAGTTTTTCAACAAAAATAAACACCAAACTGCACCCTAAAAACCTAAAAGAAAATATTTTACTTTTTATTGGTTGTCATTTGTGCAATTAAAGTGTATAATGTCTTTAGGTGTTCAACACCCAGATCTAAAGAAGGAGTATTGCATTTAATGAAAGGTACTGTTAAATGGTTTGATGCTGGTAAAGGCTATGGCTTTATCACATCAGCAGATGGAAAAGATGTATTTGTTCACTATTCAGCTATTCAAACTGATGGTTACAAATCACTAGCTGAAGGCGACCAAGTAGAATTCGAAATTAAGTCAGGCGATCGCGGCGATCAAGCTGCGAGCGTATTAAAAATTTAATTCGCTTAGGTAAAAAGTAAGAGGTTTATCATAAACCTCTTTTTTTTTCGCAAATTTGTTATAATTTAAATAAAGGGGCGATATGTATGAATCAGGATCTTCTCGAAGTAGATAAATTGCACTTCAATGAGTTAAGAGAATCAGTAGGTGAAGCGAAATTTAAAGCACTGTTAAGTGACTTTGTTAATCAGTTTGCTTACGAATCAATTACCATTGAAGGAAAGAATGCACTCTCAGCATCCGATGTAGAGAATTTACTTTTGAAACAAGTCATTGTGACGCAATTACCAGAGCGTGAACAAAAAGAAGCACTCAATTATTTAAAAGCGTTTAATCATGTATTCAAACTGGTTACGCAAAGAAGAAAGATTGATGAAGAAATACTTAAGGATTTACACGAGATTCTGGTTGAAGGCATTTTTGTCGGCGGACAATACCGAAAAGTCAACATCCAAATTAGCGGCAGTATGCATCAACCACCAGATTATGTGAAAGTATATGATAGAATGGCCAAGTTTTTCTATGATTTAGAAAACTTCAAAGGTAATGCCGTTCAAAAAGGCGCATTCGCTCATGCACAGATATTCAAGATCTATCCGTTCTTAGAAGGTAATGGCAGACTGGCTAGACTGGTTCTCAATTATATCTTGATGTATGACGGATATATGCCAGTATCAATTCCAGTAGCAGACAAGGAAGAATACTTGAATTTAATTGATACATTCAAAGTGGAAAAAGATTTATCGCCGTTTGTCGAGTACATTGAAAGATTGTTGTTAACAGCATACGAAAACTATATTGAAGCACTTGAAAAATGAAAATCCTGCAAAGGATTTTTCTTTACTATGTTATAATAAATTAGGTGATTTAAATGGCTTTAGACATTGGAAAAGTGAATGAACTGCAAGTCTTAAGAAAAACGGATATTGCATACATATTAAAAAGTAAATCAAACGATGAGGTCTTTTTGCATGTCAATGAGACAGACCATCGGACATTAAGTCCTGGCAGCTATGTGGATGCCTTTTTATATTATGATGCCAAAGGCAGACTGGCAGCAACCCTTCAAACACCATTGATTACGGCTGGCAGTCCAGGCTTACTAAAAGTGGTATCGGTCAAACCGGGTCTAGGCGTATTTCTTGACCTAGGCATTTCAAAGGATGTCCTGCTTTCAAAGGATGATATCGGTGAAGATGAATCGATTTGGCCAGAAATTGGTGAGGAACTTTTAGTTGATTTAAGAGTAAAAGCGAAGCTCACAGCACGACCCATTCCGTATAACGAATTAAGAGTCATTATCGGTAATTTAGAAATCGGTGACGAGGTTGAAGGATTCATTCAGGTCGTCGGTAAAATCGGCTATTTCATCTTGACCAAGGAATCCAATGTTGTTTTAGTAAAACAAGCGAATTCTAGGGGCAATCACCGTCTAGGAGAGCGTGTTAAGGTAAAGATTACTTACGAGACTAAAAACGGCTATGAAGGCAATTTAAGCGGCTTTAAAGAAGTCGTTAGAGTTGATGATTCAAAAGCAATCCTCGATTATCTAACAAACAATCAAAATGTCATGCCATATACGGCTGAAACCGATAGTGAAACGATTAAAGCAGTCTTTGATTTATCAAGAAAAGCGTTTAAACGAGCACTCGGTTTACTATACAAACAAAGAAAAGTAGAATTTAGAGACGGAAAGACTTATTTGGTGAATAACAATGAGTAAAAAATTAGTAGAAAGCATTACCTCAAGAGATGAGGATTTTAGTCAGTGGTACACTGATCTTTGTCTTAAAGCAGAATTGATGGATTATAGTGATGCCAAAGGGTTTATCATCTATCGACCATTAGGCTATGCCATCTGGGAAAACATTCAAAAACATTTAGATGCTGAATTCAAAAAAACCGGACATGAAAATGTCTATATGCCGTTAGTGATTCCTGAATCCTTATTCCAGAAGGAAAAGGATCATGTGGCAGGCTTCGCGCCAGAAACAGCAATGATCACCACAACCGGTGTTGAAGAGTTAGCAGAAAGACTGATTATTAGACCGACATCTGAGGTTTTATTCGGTACGCATTATGCAAAAATCATTAAGTCATATAGAGATTTACCAAAACTATATAACCAGTGGTGCAGTGTTGTCCGTTGGGAAAAAACAACGCGTCCTTTTTTACGTGGTAAAGAATTCCTGTGGCAAGAAGGTCACACAGTGCATGCGACTGCCAAAGATGCTAAAAAAGAAACACTAAATATGTTAAAGATTTATGAAAAATTAGGTAAAGATTTACTAGCGATTCCATTTGTCACCGGCAGAAAAACCGAAAGAGAAAAATTTGCAGGAGCACTAGAAACTTACGCGATTGAAGCATTGATGCATGATGGACAAGCATTGCAATCAGGAACAACCCATTACTTTGGTAACGAATTCGCCAAAGCATTTGACATTAAGTTTTCAGATGAAAACAATCAGCTGCAATACGCATACCAAACATCATGGGGGGTATCAACTAGATTGATTGGTGCCATCATCATGGTTCATGGTGATGACAATGGTTTGGTGTTGCCACCATATGTTGCGCCAACGCAAATCGTGATTGTACCGATTGCACCAAACGAGCATGTTGAAAAAGAAGTTAAAAAGCTATATAAGAAACTTATTAAAAAGGGTTACCGCGTATTTGTCGATGATTCTAAAAAATCTCCAGGCTGGAAGTTTTCAGAACATGAGATGAAGGGTACACCGTTAAGATTAGAAGTTGGACCAAGAGATCTAGAAAACAATACAGTCACTGCAGTATTTAGACATACTAGAGAAAAAGTAACTGTACAGTTAGATGACGTTGTATCATTTGTCAAAGATGGTTTAAAGAAAATGCATGATGAAATGTATGAAAAAGCAAAAACCCATGCAGCGAGTCGTACTTACGAAGCAACTACTTATGATGCATTTAAGGACTACCTTAAAAAAGGTGGCTATGTAGCAATGTCGGTTGCTGGTGAAAAAGCTGAAGTCAAGATTAAAGAAGAAACTGGTGCAACAGCTAGAGTCATTCAAAAAAGAACTTTGATTACAGAGACTTGTCCAGTCACTGGTAAGAAGGCGACTCAAACGATATTATTCGCAAGAGCATACTAAACAATCAAGGTGCCAGCAGACTTTCAAGTCTGCTGGCATCTTTTTTAATTATGATACAATGTATCTAATATAATTTATATGGGGATAAAACATTATATGAAGAAAATAGTTTTAGTTATACTTGTTGTATTATCGTTTTTAATGGTTTCTTGCACCACTAATCAAACGGTATATCATGTGAGTGATGACCAGTCCAAACAATTACTTAAATTTACTGATCAAAATCCAAACAACGCAAATCAAGTCATCCTGGTCTACAATAGAGTGTCAGTTAATAGCACATGGGATAATGGTTCAACCTATAATAGAGAACATGTGTGGGCACAAAATCCAGCTGGTGGACATCATTTGTCGTCAACTCAGTCATTAGATTTGCACAATATTAAACCATCAAACCCTCAAATCAATAATAATCGTGGAAATCTACCGTTTGGTGAAAATGCCACCGGTGGGTTTGGAAGACATCAGAATAGGTGGTTTCCAGGACACAGTGATAAAGGTGATGTTGCTAGAATTTTAATGTATATGGCATATACATATGATTTTGATTTAAGTGTAATGATTGAACCGAGTCTTGCTTTAAAGTGGCATAATGAAGATCCTGTTGATGCTTTTGAACTCAACAGAAATGAAGTCATCAAACAGTATCAAGGCAATGACAATCCATTTATAACTAATGCTAATTTTGCAGATGAGATATATGGAGAAAAATCCACGAATATTGGTTTGTTATGGTTTGTGGGTCTTATTGTAACAATTGTCATTATCGTAATAATATCAAGTGCTAAAATCAACACGAATAAAGATTTAATAATTGGTACATTAGTTCTTATATTTATAATCTTTACAATCATTTGTTTATTTGTTTGGAGTTGGTGGGGAACAGTATTGATTATTGCATTACCTCTTGGCATTTACTATTTAAATAAATACAATAAAAGAATCAAATCTTAATCAAAAATATAACCCTTGAGTCAATCAAGGGTTATTGTTATGTTTTTTTGTTTTCTTTTCAGGTACTGGATCAAATTTCGGTTTAAACAATGGATTACAGGTTAGTATTCTTTTGGTTGTCAAAAGGGTTGCATAAAAAAAGTTATGTTTTTCATATGCCTCGATTGCGTAATGACTGCATGTAGGATAATGTCTGCACTTATGCATCTTAATGGGCGATAAAGTTTTTTGGTACCACTTAATGGTTTTAATGGCTAACTTTTTCATATAGTACCATTATACAACGAAACAATGTCTGATGAAATTAACATAATTCCATAAAAATAAGGATATATCAATTTTTATATATCGTAAGTATTTAATCAAAAATAAATGTATGTTATAATTAAATTACAATGTAAACGCATACAATTAAGGAGGACTATATGAAGGACTATAGAACAGATGCCCTTCGAAACATCGCACTTCTCGGACACCAAGGTAGTGGTAAGACATCGCTGTCGGAAAGTCTATTATATGTTTCGGGGGTTTTAAGTAAAAAAGGAGAAGTGGAAAAGAAGAATACCAAGTCTGATTTTTTGGCGGAAGAACAGGCTAAAGGCTCTTCTATGCAAACATCTTTAATACCAATCGAATTCAATGACTGCAAACTTAACTTCTTAGACGTGCCTGGTAACGATGAATTAATCGGCGAATTATACCATGCGCTTGAAGTCGTTAAAGGTGCAGTCATTTTAATTGATGCAACCAAAGGGGTTGAAGTAGGCACTGAGGCAGTTTGGCATGAGATTAGAAAAAGACGTATTCCAGCAGTTATCTTTATTAACAAGA
>CAZIZJ010000080.1:5609-5918 GCA_964543675.1 uncultured Acholeplasma sp.
GTTGAAGTGGGAACTGAAGCGCTGTGGGCAGAGATCAGACGCCGTCACATTCCTGCAATTTTATTCATCAACAAGATGGATAAAGAAAATGTTGACTATGAAAAGTTACTGGAAGACATTAGAGAAAAGCTTGGTAAAAGAGCGGTTCCTTTTACCTATCCGATTGGCAGAAAAGAAGATTTTGAAGGTTTTGTCAATGTTGTTGAAATGAAAGCCAGAATTTACAATGGTACCGAATGTGAAGATGCTGAAATTTGGGAAGAGAAATTACCAAAAGTAAATTCATTAAATGAAATGATTATGGAATCT
>CAZIZJ010000081.1:0-236 GCA_964543675.1 uncultured Acholeplasma sp.
TCTGTAGCCGAAACCAGTGAAGATTTGTTGGAAAAATATTTAGGGGGCGAACAAAGCTCGATTGATGAAATTAAAGCTGCACTGCATGAATCAATCATCAATGGTGAATTAACTCCCGTTTTAGTCGGTTCAGCACTGAAGAACATTGGTGTTGAAACGATGCTTAGAATGTTGATTGATTTTGCACCATCGCCAAATGAATTAAAAGAGTTAGAAGCGACTAAACTGGATAATAA
>CAZIZJ010000081.1:264-5898 GCA_964543675.1 uncultured Acholeplasma sp.
CATCAAAACGGTCGGTAGCGCACCATTTAGTGGCTTTGTCTTCAAGACAATGGTTGACCCTTTTATTGGTACCATTTCATTTATTAAGATCAATTCAGGAACATTAAAACTAGGTGACGAAGTTTATCACACCAAGAGTGAATCAAACATTAAGATTGCTAACTTAATGACGCTAGTTGGTAAAGATCAATTACCACTTGAACTGGCACATGCCGGTGATATTGTGGTCACTACCAAACAAGATAATTTGAAAACCGGTGATACGATTAGTGATCCGAAATTCAAAGTGGCATTTGACGAAGTAAAATTACCAACACCAGTTATTTATAAATCGATTCATCCACAAAACAAAAACGATGAAGACAAGATTTCAATGGCATTAAACAGATTAAATGTTGAAGACCCTTCATTCGATATCCAAAGAAACAAAGAAACCGGTCAATTACTGATTGGTGGCTATGGTTTATCACATATTGGTCATGTCATTGACAGAATGAAGAACATGTATAAGGTCGGTGTTGATTTTGACGATCAAAAAATCGTTTACCGTGAAACGATTAAGAAAAAAGGCGAAGGCGAAGGTAAACATAAGAAACAATCTGGTGGTGCCGGACAATTCGGTCACGTATGGATTCGTTTCGAACCAAGTGATAAAGACTTTGAGTTTGCTGAAGAAGTCTTTGGTGGCGCTGTACCAAGATCATACTTCCCAGCGGTTGAAAAAGGACTGATCAAAACTTTTGAAAAAGGACCTTTAGCTGGTTTTCCAGTGATTCGTGTGAAAGCGACCCTTTATGATGGTTCTTACCATTCAGTTGACAGTAATGAAATATCATTTGTTTTAGCTGCTGATTTAGCATTTAAAGCAGCTCTTGAAAAGATTGGACCAACTATTTTAGAGCCAATCCTTAAACTAACGATTAAAGTCAAAGAAAATTATGTCGGCGATGTCATGGGCGACATGAATAAACGTCGTGGCAGAATCTTAGGTATGGACCAACAAGACGGGTTTACTTTAGTTACGGCAGAAGCGCCAGAGGCTGAGGTCGTGTCATATGCCATTGATTTAAAGGCGATGACCCAAGGTTCCGGTCGTTTTGAACGTGAGTTCACTAGGTATGATGAAGTACCAGGCAACATTATTCCTAAAATTATTGAACAATATAAAAAGTAAAACATAGGTTTTTTCTGTACTATTGTATAGGAGGTATCCTATGCGATGCAAAGTTTGTGGAAAAGGAATACACATTAGAAGAAACTTCATTAACTTTTTTGACACATATAAACCAGAGGCTTGTAAAAACTGTTTTAAAAGTCAAATGAACTATTTTCCGTATTTTACGATTCCGATTGATGGTGGTTTGTTGCATGTCTTTGAATTATTAAAAGAAATGACAGAGCCAAATGACTTATATCTAGATTATTTTAAACCCTATTATCATGCATATCTTAAAACCGACCAAAAGATTGATGCAATTTATGTCGATATATTGGATAGCGAATTGATTGATCTTTTAGATAAATTAACTATGGGACATCTCATCATATTTACAAATAACTGTAAGGAGGACAAAAAAATATGAGATACGAGATTATTGGTAAAAATGGATTCGCGCCATCGGATGCAATCAAGGCATACATCGAAAAGAAGTTAAGCAAAGTCGTCAATTTCTTTGATGCCAAATCAATTGATAATGTCCGCGTGGTCTTAAGAGTATTTAAGGAGTACGCGAAAGTAGAAGTGACAATACCGGCACCATATATTGTGTTAAGAAGTGAAGTAAGAGATCCTGACATGTATGCAGCCATTGATAAAACGGTTGATAAATTGTCACATCAAATTAGAAAACATCGTTCAAAGATTAGACATCACTTTGAAAAAGGTGGTAGAAATCCAGTCTTTAACCCTGAATTTGACATTGAAGCAATGGATAAAGAAATAAAAGCCAGCAATCTTGTTAAAAGTAAAAAGTTCGCCATTCAACCAATGAAAGTGGATGATGCGATTGCAGCAATGGAATTATCTGGTCACGACTTCTTTATTTTCTTAGATTTGGAGACCAATAATCCACAAATAGTGTATCGAAGAGAAGATGGCGACTATGCCGTCATTCATGCAACACCTGAAGCCGAATAAAACATGGGCATATCGCAAGATATGCTTTTTCTTTTTTTGATATGATACAATTAGTTTATTAGCGAAAGGAATTTTATGCAACGTACGGATTTCGGTATAAAAAACTCAAGAATTTGGCATCTTTGTTCACAGGATCTTTCAACCAATAAGGCGATCACCTTAGATAACTGGACAAGATACAAGGGAGAGTTTAGAGAAATATACTATTTGAATGATACAAACAAGTTCTTAGAAGTAGATCATTTCAATCACACTTTTAAGTTTTTTAAGTCAGGCATCAGACAAAACAATAAAGAGGATTTTAAGAAATTCTTTAGAGATTATTTACTGTATAAGGAGATTTATGGATAGTCATCCCAACTGCAAGTTGATTTAGACAATCCCGAAAATATAAAATCCATGTTCTAAAGGAGTCGAATTCGACTCCTTTAAAAACATTATCTAACATAAAAAAAGTCAAAACAGGTAAATCTTTCTACTATAGTATAGGAGGATTTTTTAATGAAAACAATTGAAGTCATGACTAAACCTATTAGAGTAGTTGATATCAAAGGAGTACGATAGATTATTTAGAACTGTGGGAAATTCTAAATAACCAATATTTTAAACACACCGAAATCGGTGTGTTTAAAACGCAATCAGGCGTAAACTCGTTTGTTTTAACTATAAAGCAGTGGATAAATAGTACTCATGCCGTAGGAGTCATATCCAAAAGTGGTAGATATGGTGGAACATATGCACATAGTGATATTGCATTTAAATTTGCAAGTTGGATTTCAACGGAGTTTGAACTATATCTAATTAAAGAATTTCAAAGACTTAAATCAAATGAAGATAAATCACTTGAATAGAGTGTCAAAAGAGAACTCACTAAGATCAATTACCATATTCATACGGATGCAGTAAAAAGCTATATAGTGCCAGTATTGAATGCGATTCAAGTAAATATCATTCATGCAAATTAGTCACGATAATAATGAAAGGGAGAGGTTTTAAACGTATCGAGTTCGATACGTTTAAAAACATAACTAATCGTAACGATACTAAGAAATAATTGTTTTAACCGTGTCGATTTACACACGGTTAAAAGTCCAGTTCTCAAATCTCAAGCGCTTAAGATGAAATCAATTTTGAGTTAACTGATATGCTATAATAAGATTAGTAGTTAGATGAATAGTAATTTATGGAGATGACAATGGCGATAGAAAGATATTATTTAAATGCTGAAGTATTGCCCAATTTACCTACACCACATGATTGTGTAATAGAAACAGTATCATTCGAAAAGGATTTTTTGGTGTTTACTTTTGAAAAGGATATTTCCTCACATGATTCTATAAAGCATATAAATCCGAATCTATATTCACTCATTATTAAATATCATTTGGTTGATCCTTTGTTTCATACATACAAATGGAAATTACATACATCATTGTTTGGTCCTGAAGGGTATGTTTTTATTGATAACAAAAAACTTATAGATATCTCCAAAAAAAATAAACTTGAGTATCTATATCATAATATAGGATACGAATCTATCCTGCTGAAACTTTATCAAAATGGAAATATAATAATTGATGCTCAAGTCGATTTTATAGAGTATGAATGGATTGAAAGATAAATCTCGATTCAAAGGAGTGTAATCTATGTTGAATAAGAATAATAAACCGATGGTAATTTTCCTTTTAGGAATTCTTTGGATTGTTTCAATGTTTTTTGATCAAACAAGGTCATTTGGATGGATTTTTTTAGGACTATGTATTTTTATTCTTGGGTTATGGAAACTCTATATCAGGATAGATTATGATGTTGCAGCTAAAGCTAAAGTTTTAGGAGAACTGGTTGAATTAGAAAATATTGCTGATGAAGATGTGCCCATCTATCGACCACATTATAAATATGTTTATAACGATGAAGAAAGAATACACAAAAGTAACCTCTCATCTGCAAAATACATAGAAACCAAACAAATTGGTGAAAGTGTGGAACTATTGATTCTTATTAAAAACCCAAGCAGAATTAGAATGAGCAATAGAGCACATCAACTGATTGAATACATCGCACTCGTTTTATTTATCGGTGTTGGCGTGTTCATGATGATTGCTGGTATGTTGATGTTGCTATGATTAGACTGACGATTGGTAACTTAATGCTAAATGCTAACATAAAAAAATTCCCGGATTAGGGAATTTTCTTTTTATAATTTTATGCTTTTTCGAATAATCCTGCAACTGCAGTCCAATCAACAACATTGAAGAATGCAGCCACATAATCAGGACGTCTGTTTTGATAATTCAGATAATACGCATGTTCCCAAACGTCTAACCCTAAAAGTGGTGTACCTTCAGCTAGTGGTGTATCTTGGTTTGGTGTTGATGTAACAACCAGTTTTCCATCTTTCTTAATCAGCCATGCCCAACCAGATCCAAATCTAGTTTTGGCAGCATTGGAAAAGCTTTCTTGGAATGCTGCAAATGAACCGAATGATGCATCAATCGCCTCTGCTAATTTACCAGATGGTTTAGCACCATCATTTTTCTTTAAGAGTGGCCAGAAGAATGCGTGGTTAAAATGTCCGCCACCATTGTTTCTAACAGCGCCTTGAATATCAGCAGGTACGCTGCTTAAGTCTTTTAGTAAAGCCACTAAATCATCCATTGTTTCAGCTTTAAGTTCTGGATGTTTTTCCAGTGCAGCGTTTAAGTTTGCAATATAGGCTGCGTGATGTTTTCCATGATGGATTTCCATTGTCTTTGCATCAATGAATGGTTCTAATGCATCATATGCATAAGGTAATGCAGGTAATTGGTATGCCATAATATTTATTCCTCCTAAAATATTTTATTCTATAGTTCTATCTTACGCTAAAAAAGCATTTTATTCAAATGTTAAGCGTTATTGATAAATTGGTTGATGGTTTCTAAATCAATATCAATAAAAATAGTTTTTTCGTTTTTAATTTTAACAAATGAAGCTGGTCTTCCACTGATTTTAGATACGTTTCTAAATAAGGTATAGTTAACCGGTATGCTTGATGATTCGCGGAAAGTAGAGAAGTATCCGGCAAGCATAGCTGCCTTTCTAATCACTGCTTCAGTCAGTTCATCAGTTCTTGCCAGCACATGTGAACCGGGTGCATCTTTGACATGAAACCAATAGTCATTCTTTTGACCGAGTTCATTAATCAAGTGGGCATTTTGTAAGGCGTTTTTCCCAATAAAGTAGGTAGCATCAGCATCTTTGATGGTTAATACTTTGATTTTGTGTTTTGACTGTCTGTTTTTATTTTTTAAAGACTGTCTTAAATAACCGTAAGGCATCAGTATTTCTTTGAAATCATCTAGTTCAGATTTTTCAGATAATTCAAGTTCTTTGAAGTAGTTTTCAAAAACTTCTTTTTGGGTCATAACCCGATCGATTTCTTGATCAATGAAGTCAATTGCTCTTTTGGCTTTTTGATACTGCTTGTAAAAGCTTTGAGCATTCTTGGATAAAGA